>JBIKWV010000003.1:0-25326 GCA_044356135.1 Elainellaceae cyanobacterium | reverse complement strand
CCACGCGCCCGCCCGGGGGGGCCGGGGCCCCCCCCCCCCCCCCCCCCCCCCCCCCCCAAAACTGGGATGCACCCGGGAGCCGTGCTACTTTTGTCAGCCAACCAGTTTTTTTAGGCTTAGACTGGACAGTAGGCCCAAAATCTTCAATTGCTGCGCAGATTATGCAAGTCCGATTTAATATTCTTCGCCAGACAACGGACGCTCCTCCTCACATTCAGTCCTTTGACCTGGAAGTTGAGCCTGAAACAACAATTCTTGACTGTCTGAACCAGATCAAGTGGGAGCAGGATGGCACCCTGGCCTTCCGTAAAAATTGCCGAAACACGATTTGCGGCAGTTGCTCCATGCGCATTAACGGGCGCTCGGCACTGGCCTGTAAGGAGAATGTGGGTAGTGAACTGGCTCGTCTGCAGCAGGTTGCGGCCAGTGCGAGCAGTTCCAGATCAGACAGTGAAGGAATACCAGTACTTGCGATCGCCCCCATGGGCAATATGCCTGTGGTGAAAGACCTGGTCGTCGATATGCAAAGCTTTTGGGACAATCTCCAGGCCGTTGATCCCTACGTCAGCACCAGCGCCCGCCAGGTTCCCGAACGAGAATTTCTGCAAACTCCGGAGGAACGTGCTCGCTTGAATCAGACTGGAAATTGCATTCTTTGCGGAGCATGTTATTCAGAATGCAATGCCCGTGAAGTAAACCCCGACTTTGTGGGACCTCATGCCCTGGCCAAAGCCTACCGGATGGTGGCCGACTCCAGAGATGACACAACCGAGGTCCGGTTGGACCAATATGGGCAGGGGACTCAGGGGGTCTGGGGCTGCACCCGCTGCTACTACTGCAATTCTGTCTGTCCGATGGAGGTGGCTCCAATGGATCAGATCGGCAAAATTAAGCAGGAGATTCTGGATCGGCAGGATGCTCAGGCCAATCGCTCGGTGCGCCACCGCAAAGTGCTGGTAGAACTGGTGAAGGAGGGCGGCTGGATCGATGAACGCAAGTTCGGCATTCGCGTCGTCAGTAACTCAATGCGAGACCTGCAAGGTTTCTTGAGCCTGGGACCACTGGGTCTGCGAATGCTGGTGCGGGGCAAGTTTCCGCTCACCTTTGAAGCATCGGAGGGAGTAGAGGAGGTGCGATCGCTGATTGAAGCCATCGAAGCCTACAAAGACTCGGACGACTACAATCCCGATCTGGCCAACTTTGAGAATCAAGGTCCAGAAGTGGTTCGCAGCGGTTGAGATCCTAAAATACTCATAGCCTTTACGCCTGCTCGTCGTTTTTCTCTTAAAACCCATGACTTCCCAAAACGTAACTTCCGCTCCCCAGGCAGAGACTGCCCCGATTGTCCAACCCGAACCAGCCTTTGGGTGGACCTCCTATGCAGAACTCATTAACGGACGCTTTGCCATGATTGGTTTTGTGGCGCTGTTGATCCTTGAATTTTTCACCCGACAGGATTTCTTCACCTGGCTGGGTCTCCGCTAACTCACTGGGCGTTTGACTAAATCGCGCCGATTTATGCTGAACCGCTCTCTTGGAGAGCGGTTCGCAGCGTTATGGGGAAGATGGTCAAAACTCCAGTAACTCACAAGCCGTGACGAAAAACCGCGCCGCGCGGCGGCGCGCCCCCCCGCTTTTCGTTTATTGATAGCCGTAGCCACGGCTATACCGTGCAGAGACTAGATCACCCAGTCTCCAGACACCCACAGACCATTTGTCAGCTCAACCCAGCCACCGGAGGTGCGGCCTGTGGTGTTGAGTACAGCACCGTTGCTGTACTCAGCGCCAATGCCAAAGCTACTGCCGGGACCAAAGCGACCCGCCAGACTACCGCCGTTGGTGGAAACCGTCACGGTGCCGATGCCACCGCCACCGCCACCACCGCCGCCACCACCGGTGCTGAGGAACTGGCTGGCAACAAAGCCGCCACCAGAAATCTCAGACCAGCCGCCGACCGTATTCAATACGGTGACAGATGCTCCGAAGGGAAGCCCACCGATAATCGCGAAGCCAGTACCAGGGCCAGAGCGAATATTGACACCAGAGCCTGCGGTAACGGTAGCGTTACCCACGCCACCGCCACCGCCACCGCCACCGCCACCGCCGCCACCACTGACCCACTGGCTAGCCACCCAGATGCCGCTGGATAGTTCAGTGAAGCCATTTTGAGTGCGACCACTGGTACGCAGAACCGTACCATCCTCGTAGAAAGCAACTGCGGGGAAGTTGGTGCCAGGGCCAGTGCGACCGTTCAGGCCACCGCCATTGGTGGAAACCGTAACAGTTCCAGCGATACCACCGCCACCACCACCACCACTACTACCAAAACCAAAGGGGTTGTCAGAATTTTCAACGTCACCCAGACCGAGTGCATCAGCAGTGCGAGGACCAACCACACCATCTGCCACCAGACCCCGTGAAGTCTGGAAGTTGATAACGGCCCGTTCGGTTGCAGGGCCAAAGACGCCATCAGCAGAAATGCCAAGGGCACGCTGAACAGCAGATACCGAAGAACCAGTATCACCTCGTCCGACAAGCGCATGGGCATCCGGTGCTCCCACAAAAACTGCACCTGCAACAGCAGCAGCAGAGATGGCACCAATCATGGCCGCATTGGAAAGATGAAGTTCCCGCAGCTCAGGTGCTGGGGAGGGATCTTCGTGGGCTTCGGCAGCATGTGTAAATGCGAGTATTTCCATAGTCTCCTCACTGAGTATGAGAAAGGAAGTTGGATCAGGACAAAAAGTAGGGAACCAGCTTGAAACTGAGACAGACCGCACCACTCTGGCCTTTTGGAAATCCAAAAGCCATTTTTCGTGATTTGCCCCTCAGTGTCTATCAAAAAATCAGTTGCGGTTATGGATTTCCAAAGCCGTGGATGATCTTTTGAAGGTTTTGAAGGAGGCAGAAGAAAATTTCTGTGAAAAGGTTCCTTTTACCGACTGTTTCAAAATTATGCTATACAGATCGGAAAACTGGAAAGAGTACCTTTGATCTACTGACATTTATTAATAATCAAAATGGAGACTTTTCCTGCTTCTAATCAGAGGAAAGCAGTGCAATCGCAGCTCGAAAATCGATCATCTCAGCAGCAAAAGCGACAGTATGTCAGGGCGATCGCCCCCTATCTACAGGGCAGCATCTAATTTTCAGACCTTTTTTTGCTAAATCTAGCGTCGAATTTTTTCTGGAACAACTTTCTTGAAGCCGCTATGTCTGAAAGCCGTTACTGATCCGTTAAAATTGCGCAATCATCTGTGATGATCAGTTCAAATTGCCCGTCTTTACTGCCCTACAGAGCGATCGCCTGATATCAGTGCCAGGCAAAACCCTCTAAAGTTTTAAGATCCTTACAAAAGGTGGAAATTTTTGAAGAATCAGGCTGATTAATATGGCAAAAACGAGATCAGCACTTTTCCTGATCACATCCCCCAAAAGTGTGAAACTTGCAAGACTTAGAGCTTATCCGAAAATCTCAATTCTGGCAGACACAATGCTACAGCATTGTACTTACCAGAATTTGGGTCTTCGGCAGGAGATTTCTGCAAAAGAAGTGACCCGTTGTGTGGGCGGTTTCACCCGCTACGCAGGTGAAACGCCCACACAACACAGATAATTTCATTGCTGGAAATCTCCTTGACCAAAACATCGATTGCTATACACTCTAAAAATTTTCGGTATAAAAAATCACCTGCTAGCGTGTCTAACAGGTGATTAATCCAATTTCTATCGCTACAACAAATCGGCTCTATTGCAGCTTCAGCACTGCCATAAACGCCTCCTGTGGTACATCGACCGTGCCAATGGCTTTCAGGCGTTTCTTGCCTTTAGCCTGCTTCTGCAATAGCTTCTTCTTTCGACTGATGTCACCGCCATAGCATTTTGCCAGCACGTCCTTCCGTAGCGCAGGAATGTGTTCACTGGCGATCACCCGACTGCCGATTGTCGCCTGAATCGGAATTTTGAACTGGTGACGTGGAATCAGTTCTTTCAGCTTCTCCACCAGCGCTTTGCCCACATAGTAGGCTTTGTCCCGATGAACAATCGTCGCCAAAGGATCAACCGGATCACCATTGATCAGAATATCAAGTTTCACCAGGGGATTTTCCCGGTAGCCGATCAGGTGGTACTCCATACTGGCGTAGCCACGAGAGCGGGATTTCATCTGATCAAAGAAGTCAGTCACGACCTCTGCCAGCGGTAGCTCATAGGTCAGTGTGGTGCGTCCCTGGGTCAGGTATTTCATATCCTTGAAGACGCCCCGACGGGTCTGACTCAGATCCATCAGCGGCCCCACAAACTCTTCCGGGGTAATCATATCCACCTGGACGTAGGGTTCTTCGATCGACTCCCGGTGCTGAGGATCAGGCAGGTGGCTGGGGTTGTCGATGTAGACGGTCTCAGCTTCGGTCGTGGTGACCTTGTAGATCACCGAGGGAGCCGTCGTAATCAAATCCAGGTTGTACTCCCGCTCCAGACGCTCCTGGACGATCTCCATATGGAGCAGACCCAGAAAGCCACAGCGAAAACCAAAGCCCATTGCGCTGGAAGTCTCTGGCTCGTAGTTGAGGGCTGCATCATTCAGGCGGAGTTTTTCCAGCGCTTCCCGCAGATCCTCAAACTGATCCGCATCCGTGGGAAACAGACCACAGAACACCATCGGTTTCGCTTCCGTGTAACCGGGCAGTGGAGCCACCGCAGGCGCATTGGCCAGGGTAATCGTATCTCCCACACGGGCATCTTCAACGGCTTTGATCGCCGCAGCCAGATAACCCACCTCTCCGGCGTGCAGAGCGTCTACGGGAATCTGGTTCGGAGACAGGACACCCAATTCGTCGATTACGTATTCCTTATTCGAGGCCATCAAACGGACGCGATCGCCCTTCTTCACCGTTCCATCCATCACCCGGAAATAGACAATGACCCCCCGGTAGGCATCGTAATAGCTGTCAAAAATTAGCGCCCTCAAGCGTTCAGAAACGGTATCTTGGGGAGGTGGAATCAGGTGGACAATCGACTCCAGGATTTCGTCGATCCCAATGCCCTCTTTTGCTGAGGCCAGAATCGCGCCGCTACAGTCCAGACCAATAATTTCTTCGATCTCACTCTTGACCCGGTCGGGTTCTGCGCCCGGCAGATCAATCTTGTTGAGCACGGGAATAATTTCCAGATTGTGCTCCAGCGCCAGATAAACGTTTGCCAGTGTCTGGGCCTCAACGCCCTGGGAGGCATCAACCACCAGCAGTGCCCCCTCACAGGCAGCCAGGGAGCGAGAGACTTCATAGGAGAAATCGACGTGACCGGGAGTGTCGATCAGGTTCAGCACATACTTTTCGCCATCCTGCCCGGTATAGTTCATGCGGGCAGCCTGAAGCTTGATGGTGATCCCCCGCTCTCGCTCCAGATCCATATTGTCAAGAAACTGCTCCTTCATCTCACGAGAATTGACCGTGCCCGTCACCTGCAACAGACGGTCAGCCAGGGTGGACTTGCCGTGATCAATGTGGGCAATGATGGAGAAGTTACGAACGCGAGAAACGGGTACGTCTGTCATAGACTTTGTAGAAGGCTGTCCAGCAACGGTTAGGGCGACGGTTCAGGCAGGGGCGAGTTAAGGATCGTATCCTGCGCCTGAGTTAACGATGAAGAGAGCCTCCAGTTTAGGAGGCGCATCTTAAGATATTGTAATGCTACTGTTCCCTGACAAGGGTTGCCCAGTTTGCGAATCCCATGACAGGATGGCGAAATAGAGTTGTACTGAAGATTAATTTAGAACCAGGGAATGGCGTGCAACGCACGAGGCCCTCTCGCCAGAAGCATCAATCCATGAGGGGAAAAACCTCTAGTGTATAGTCTGTAATCTAAATCAGTAATGTTATTGCCCGCAAGGAACGGTGTTCTATGAATGAGCCTGCTGCACAACCGCAGCTCCCATCGAATGAGAAAGTGACCCTTTCGATTCAGATAGACGCGGAATTACTGGATCAAATCCACCATCTGACTGGCGATCCCAGCAAAGTCATTGAGGTCGCTGTCCGACAATGGCTGCGTGGCGGTGGACGGCGTGACGATGACCTGACGCGAACACTACAGCGAAATCCGCCTGTTCCTCCCAGGGGCGAGTGGAACGATTAGCCATCGTTGGCGATTAGCGATAGAACACTTGTAAAACTTCGGTGAAGTGCCAGAGTTATTCCTTCCTGAACCGTTGCTTCACGACTGTATAGAAACTAGAGTGGAAGGGGAACGCTAACGCAAGGTGATTCTAAATTGAGGTATATCTCTCCTCGGCAGAGTTTGCCTGTTTGCAAGCGCTTCTTATCCTCCAATGGGTGATAGGGTCGCATCTTTCACTGAAAGTTCGTTAAGAATTATCTCTTTTCCCTTCTGCGAAAGTAACACGCTGATGACCACTTCCGGCGATTCCCTGCTTGCGCCTGTTGAAGCGATCTCCTTTGTGGTTGCCGAAAGACCCGAAGAGCCGCAATTTTCGTCTGCCCCTGACCTGGTTTTTACCCAGGATGCAACAGGAAATTATTTGTCTTTTTTTTGGGCAAAGGCGTCTGAATTTGGTCTGAGTGCTCCGCTCCTTACAGGGCAATGGATGGGTAGCCCAGAGGTGATCTTTGCTCCTCTGGCGCTTGATTCATACCTTGACCGGGTTCAGCAAGTTTTTGAACACCAGAATCCTGATCGCTTGCAGATGCCATTTAAGTGCAGCGATCGCCTGTTAATTTTTGATCTCGTCCTGAGCCCGATTCTATCTCCCTCAAGTAACCCCTCTGGCATTGTTGTAACGGGTCGGTACCTCTACGCTGCAACATCGGAGCAGGCTCAATTGCTGATGGAACAGCTCTCCCTCTGTTCTCCCACCTCTGCAAACAGCATCGACCGTCAGCGCAACCAATATCAGAAACAGCTCAATCAAGTTGCCTCAACGATCCGGCGATCGCTGGATCTGCACACCATCTGGCAACAGACTGCCACTGGATTGGGTGAACCATCAAACGTCAGTCGATGTCTGGTCTGCATCTATACTCCCGGCCAGCATGAGGTCAGGGTCGTCGCTGAGTACTGCCAGGAGGGAGTCGCTTCTTTACAGAATCACATTTTCGATCTGAACAAAGAACCCTCCATGCGTCAGGCCATTGAGACGCAGCACGTCGTACAGTCTACCCATACACCCACGGCTCCGGGCACCCCCTTCTCTTCCCTGGTGGTTGCCACCAGTCACAAGGATGAAACCAACGGATTGATTCTGCTGCACCAGTGCGATCGCCCCCGCCTCTGGAAAGAAGCGGAGATCGAAGCGATTCAGGAACTTGCAGACCAGGTCGGAACCAGCATCTCCCACGCCACCCTGCTGGCCGCCAGCCGCAATCTGGCCGCCAAGCTCCAGCGGGCGAACGAAGACATCATGCAGAAGAACCACGACCTGGAGGAAGCACGTCGTCAGGCGGAAGAAGCTTCTCGATTGAAAAGCGAATTTTTGGCGAACACTTCGCACGAACTGCGCACTCCCCTCAACGGCATGATTGGCTTCCTGAAACTGGTGATGGATGGGATGGCGGACGATCCCCAGGAGCAGAGTGAATTCATTGAGGAGGCTCACAATTCCGCCGTTCACCTGCTGAACATCATCAACGACATTCTGGATATCGCCAAAATTGAAGCGGGCAAGATGCAGTTGGAGCGTGGTCCGGTTCACCTGGATGACCTACTCAGTGAGGTTGAAGACTTTACAAAGAAGCTCCTGAAACAGAAACAGCTCAGTTTTGAAATTCGCACCCCGGCCACCCGCGATGAAGTGGTTTTGTTCGGCAATTACCAGCGCTTGCTCCAGGTGATGCTGAATCTGGTGGGCAACGCCATTAAGTTCACCCCCGAAGGCGGCATTACGATTACCGCCGAGGTGATCTCCAAGCGGGTGGTGGATCAGATGGGTGAAAAACCTGGCATGGTTCGCATCAGCGTGGCCGATACTGGCATCGGCGTTTCTCTGGAAAAGCAGGACAAGCTGTTTCAATCCTTCAGCCAGGTAGACGGCTCTCGAACCCGGCAGTACGGAGGAACCGGGCTGGGGCTGGCCATCTCCCAGAAGCTGGTCGAAGCGATGGATGGTGTTGTCAACTTCTACAGTATGGGCGAGGGACTGGGGTCAACCGTGACATTTACGGTTCCGCTGTACCAGGATCCTGTCATGATCGCCACCCAACTCAGCACCGAGGCTACGCCCCAGGAATAATCGTTTCATCCTACAGCGCTTTGCGCTGAACTAAAACCGAACTTTGTGTTGAGAACCGCGCGGCGCGCGGTTCTCAACACAAAGTTTGTACCAGATGCACTCGCAAAGTGCTGTAAGAAGATTTCCAGCAATGAAATTACCTGCATTGTGCGGGTGGGTCCCCCGCGTAGCTGGAGTGTACACACAAGTCTTGCTCACCCACTCTAACTACTCCCCCCTGGCAAGGGGGAGAAACGGATCTCCCCCCTTGGCAAGGGGGATTAAGGGATCTGCTGTTTAATAAAATTAGTAAAACCCCAGGTTTCGCTGGGCGCGGCGGCGCCGCGACAAGCGAAACCTGGGGTTTTACTGGGATTTTATTTTATGGCAAGCCCCTAAGGGGGGTAATCAGGACTTACCGGAGCGAGCAAGAGATGTGTGTACAGGGTAGGCGTAGCGGGGGCACCGCCCACACAACGGGTATTTTCTTTTGCGGAAATCTCCTGCATCAATCATTTTACCCAGGGCGAACGCTCAGGACTCGACGCCTGGGTACTGGCCTTTTGACTACAGCCAATTTCAGATAATCTGCTTACAGCAGATGGTTGCCCCTCAAACGCAAAAGATATGGAAATCCACCCAATTGACAGATCAGTACAGATATACTAATTTAGTACACACGTATTAGCTTCCTACAGTTTACCCCGCAGGGCAACCCCCTTTGATCGCCTCACCCTCCAGGAGTGTTTATGAGAGAAACCCCCACCAAGAGTTTGCAAGACGATATCAAGTCCATTCAGGAGCGCATTCAGGCATTTAAGATACGAACAGCAACCTCTCCCTTGTCAGAGTCCACCCAGATGGTAGAAATGTTCCCTGCAAATTCCGCCCCATCCCCGCAGGCCAGAGAGAGTCGTCCGACTCCTACCCCTTCCGCAACCACAGATGCACCCCAATGGCAGGCACTTCAACAACGTGCCACCGAAGTGCTCAAACCTGCTCCGCAGGCTGTGGAGCGACAGGCGATTTCTTCCCCATCTCGCCCCTCTCTCAACGACTCTCTTCGACTGCTGGAGACCAAAGCGCAACACATCAATCAGCTCTCAGCCCAACAAGAAGCTGCCATGCAGGAGTTGAAAACCCTGGCCGAGCGGCTTGAACGGGACTGGAGAGCAATGGAGCGTCAGCAAGAACCGTTTACCGACGATCAGGATTTACCTCCCCTGTGCGAGTATCTGGAAACCCTGGTGCCGTTTATCGAGCGCAACGAAGACGGTGCGTTTGTGATTTCCTCCCGTTCCGTTGACCTGTTTCGAGCCGAGCGAGAGGCGACCCTGATGGCTCAAAATCTCCGTACTCGTAGCGTCCGAACGGTTCGCCCTGCGAAACCTGCATTTCACTGGTTGACGCTTGTGGGAAACGGGCTGGCAATCGTCCGACGCCTGATTCCCTCTGCGATCGCCCCTCAATCCCGCCGCATCACCCGGAGCAGATCACCGCACCGCTCCGCTCCTGAAACGATGAGCCTCGGTCAGGCACTCCTGTGGGTTGTGGGTGCTGCGATCGCCCGCAAACTGCTGAATCTGGTGTTGATCTCCCACCCCGGTCTATGGCTCCCAGTGACAGTGATCCTGGTTTCCCCTGCCCTCTTCGCTGCTTACCGAGCAACGGTTGCTCCAGAGTCTGGAATGACCTGGCTCTACCGACTACTGGCAGTACTGGTGGGATTGCTGATTGGAGGGCGGTTGTAACGATGGAAGGCACAGCAATATGAAGCAACGAACCATTCACCAGCAAGCCCTGAAGCCTCTGTTAATCGGAGCACTGGGCCTGACCTGTCTGGGACTGTTTTTGGATTTGGGAAACATCAAGCCTTTAGCGAGTACGGGTAACCGTTCCGAAGCCTGTGAAGGCCCAGTCAATGCTCAGGTATCATTATCGAGAGAGCAACTGGCGCAGTTTTTAACCGTTTCTGAACGTGATACCAGAGAACGAGTCGTGCAGATCGTCGGGCAACCCTACTGCCAGTTGTCCAGCCTCCAGGTGAGGGCTGGCGTGACTGCCGAACGACAGGTCTATCCGCTTGCCTTCGATCCTCAAACGCGGCTAGTGATTCTGTACGAAGGCAACGAGTATGCGGGGTATCGGTTCAATTACCAGTAAGTTTGCATCCCATCGGCTATTTGTACTGGCGGCAGCAGTAGCTCTATTTTGCGCTGGATGTAATACCAGTTCTACTGTTGAGACTCGTACAATTCAAATTCAGCAGAATTGGGAATTACAACCTGGCAAGACGGTAGGTGGACATCGCATTGCAGGAGGTCTGGGTGACATCACGATCGATGTAGGGGGCGATCGCGTCTTTGCTCCTTTTGATGGTCTGGTGCAACCCAATGACCTGGAGGGCTGCTACCTGTTTTCCAGTCCCGATGTCCCCGCCTATTTGTTTCGCCTGTGTGGCCTGAACAGCCCCAAACTTGGCCAGGTTAAACAGGGAGAATCCATTGGCGCTGCCAACTATCTTGAATTTGCTACCATGCGCCGACAGCCTGATGGCAAATGGGCGATGGTGGAACCCGCTAGCGACATTCTGGAGCGCACCCTCAACCCTTAACTTTTGAGATCCAGGTTTCGCGTAACTGTATGAAATCAATCCAATCCCTTTCCCTGTGGTTCATGGGGACGGTGGCGATCGCCCTTGGTTTTGCACCAAAAGCCAGCGCCGATGCAATCGCCCTGAATTTCGAACCGTCTCCACAACAGCCCGAAGCTGCCGAAACTGCCATCGCTCCCCTGGCCATTCCAGCGCAGGCTAAGCATCCCCCAACCCAGGCAGCAGACGCTGAACTGCCACCGCCACCGCCCCTAATTAAATCTATGGCGATCGCCGCCGCTGCACCTTCTGTGGAAACAGCAGCACCCAGGCACCCTGCCGCTCCGGTGGCTGAACCTTCAGCAGTTCAGGTCGAGCGATCGGGAAATCTCAGCTTCAACATTGGTGGCCCTGCGGAAGCAGTGGTTGCAGACTCCGGTTTAGCTGAACCGATTCATTCCGCCTCCAAATTCCTTGATGCGCTGTTTGCAGGGGGAGCGGATTCACTGGTTGCCAGAATCGTCGGGAGTGCCGAAGGAACACGCACTGCCGACGGGAAACGCACCCGTGCCTACTACGGTCATACCGACCCCGGTAACGGGGTGTGGAACCTGGGAAGTTTCTCCTATCAGCATGGTGCAAAAACGCCAGAGGAAGCCGACCAGAAGCAGATCAAGCGGCTCCGTACTCAAGCAGAAGCACTGCATCAGAAGGCAATCGTCCTGGGTCTGGAGTTATCGCTGGAGGAGAAACTCAATGGCATCGACCTGGCCAATCAGGCTCCCAAAGCAGCCCTCGACCGGGGGGGCTACATTGACTGGTTAGTCAATGCTCGAAGGATGGGATTGAGGGGTGAAGAGGCCGTTCTCTGGGCCAGAACCCGATCGTTCCTCGACCCCGACACCCAGCAGTGGAATGCCCCTGGCCTGGGCAACACTGCCGCCAGCATTTCCCGCGACCAGGAACGACGTTTGAAGGCGATCGCCCGTGCCCTCGCCTCCTTCATGCGTCAGGCACAATCCCCCCTGTCTCCAATCCTTCCGCAACCCGCAGTTCAACCCAACCGTCCACCCCTTAACTTCTCCCCCAACGAGGGCGTTGAGGCCACCGTCGATCGGCTGATGGGCATCGATACGGATCCGGTTTAATCCATAACGCATGTACAACATTGTCTTGAAAACCAGGGTCTTGAAAGCCAGGGTCTCTTCTGGGGTAGGTACCTTCCTGAATTTTTAACTATTTTTTTTCTGCCATGCCGCGAAATGCTCTCTGCGAGAGCATTTCGCGGCGTATTTTATTTTAGCGCCGATTTTTCCTGAAACACTGACTCCGCAAGCGTTTCAGGAAAATCGGCGCAATTTAGTCAAAAGTCCAGTATTGAGGTGTAAGTAAGTGGGCGTAGAAAAAGTCGAAACCCAAAAAGCCGTTCCGCCCGCTGCGCGGGCGGAACAGCTTTTTGGGTTTCAAGCTTAATCGCGCCTACCTACTTAAGACTAACTCGCACTGCTTACCAGCACCTCGCCCTTCAGCATGCGCTGCGCTGCGTCTAACAGCGCTTCCTCCAGATAGGGCTTGGTAAAGTACCCCTTGGCTCCAAGCTGAATCGCCATCTGGCGGTGACGGTCGGCACCACGGGAGGTCAGCATGGCGATCGGCAGGTGGTTCAGATGCGGATCTTTTTGCAGTCGAGACAGCAACTCCAGACCGTCCATCCGGGGCATCTCAATGTCACAGAAGACCAGGTCGCAGGGTAGCCCAGAACGCAGTTTTTCCCAGGCTTCCTGGCCGTCTCGGGCCTGCTCCACGCGGTAGCCCACCTTGTTAAAGGTCATCGACAGCAGTTCGCGCACCGTGATCGAGTCGTCTACAATCAGCACCGTCGGGTCAGTCTTGATATCGGCGGGAGCAGTGGGTACCTGAGACTCGCCCTTCTCCCACAGCGGCGTACCCGATTCGCGACGGATGCGGCCTTGAGATAGATCGATCAGTTCCAGGACATCGGCAATCGGCATAATCCGCCCATCCCCCAGCACCGTTGCCCCGGCAATTCCCAGAGGTTTAGGAACCGGGCCTTCGAGCTGTTTAATTACAATTTCCTGTTCGCCCAGCACCTGATCGACCTGAAGCGCCATATAGCTGCCCGCATTACTCCGCAATACCACCACGGAAATAATGTCTTCCTCCTGGTTGCCGCCATAGACGCTACCACGTCCCAGCGTGCGGTTAAACTTCAGCAGGTCAGATAGGTGCTGGAACGGCAGCGCTTGATCGCGCCATTGAATGCAGGAACGGCCATCCTCCAAGGTTTGAATCCGATCGCACGGGACATCCAGCATATCCTCCACCCCGTCCATCGGGAAAGCAATGCGCGAACGATTACTGATACAGCAAAGTGCTTTAGAAATACTCAGCGTCAGCGGCAGACGAATCGTGAAGGTGGTTCCCCGTCCGACGGCAGAATCAATCGTGATCGCCCCCCGAATTTCGTTTAGCGCAGTGCGTACCACGTCCATGCCCACACCACGGCCCCTCAAGTCGTCTACCTGGTCAGCGGTACTAAAGCCCTGGTGGAACAACAAATCGTAGGTTTCCAGGCGAGACATGTGCTGGGCTTCCTCGCGGGTGATTAACCCTTTGGCGATCGCCTTTGACTTCACTCGTTCCGGGTCAATCCCTGCCCCATCATCGCTCACGGAAATCACCGTCTGGTTTCCCTGGTGGAAAGCGCGGACGGTAATGCGCCCGGTGGGAGGCTTCCCGGCAGCGGCACGTTCAACGGGGGTTTCGATCCCGTGGGCGATCGCGTTATTCACCAGGTGAGTCATTGGGTCATAGAGCTGCTCCACGATCATCTTGTCGATCAGCGTGTCTCGACCTTCAACCAAAAGTTCTGCCTGCTTGCCGTATTTCAGCGCGTTGTCGCGAACCCCACGAGGCAGACGATCTGCCGTCTGGGCAAAGGGCACCATTCGAGAGCGGGTCAGTCCTTCCTGGAGTTGAGTCGTGATCTGGCGGAAGTTGCGGGTCACCTGATCCGTCTCATCCACCACGAAGTCAATATCAGACGCCGATTCCCGGACTCGCACGATCAATTCGATCATTTCCTGAGAGAGCGTGTGGAAGCCCGTGAAACGATCCATCTCCAGCGCGTCAAAGTTCACCCCGATGGCATGCGTCTGGGGGGTGCCGTTGCCGCTGTTCTGGTAGGCACGACGGCTGGAGAGGAGAGAGCTTTCCAGGAGCGATCGCTCGTACAGGTCGCGCATGCGCTGCCCCACATCGCTCAACTGCTGCACCTGGTAAAGCAGGTTATCAAGGAACTGCCGTAGCCGCTCCTCTGCCTGTTCCAGCGTGTTGCGGTTGACCACCAGTTCCCCAACCAGGTTGTTCAGGTTGTCCAGGTTCTTCACCGACACCCGCATCGTCTGGTCTGTGAGCACGCCCGGGCGGCTCGCACGACGGTTACCACCGCTACTCCCCCGAACAGTGCGAACAGTTGGGCTACCCCCCAGGTTCTGGTCGGCATCCTCCAACAGCTTCTCCAGATCATCAAACTCAGGTTCCCCGGTCACCGGAGGGGAGGTCACAGGCTCCATCGTCGGTGGCACCGTCAGGGGTACATCCTCTAACAGGGCATCCAGATCGGCAAAATCATCCACACCAGGAGTGGCTGACGCTGCAGCAGAGCTTCCCAGCAGTGCATTCAAATCCGTCAAACGGCTGTCTGCAACGGAGATCGATTCATTCATTTCAACTGGCGCATCTTCCAGCAATGCGTCCAGATCATCAAACCCGTTTGAGACGAGGCTTTCCCCCTCTTCATCAACAGGCATGTCCTCCAGGAGTGCATCCAGGTCATCGAACTGACTTTCAGATGCGTTACCTGAACCGATGGTAAAGTCGGCATCCTCCGGCATCTCTTCCAGCAGCGAGACAGCAGGTTGGCCCAGCAACGCATCCAGATCCGTTAAATCATCCCCCAGGTTGGCATTGATTTCCACGGGAGATTGGCCCTGGTCGTCCATCAAGTCGTGCATTGCATCCAGCCCAAAGGCATCGGATACCTCATCTAGCCCCGCAAAGATACTATCATCAGCAACCTGTGACGAGAAATCTGATGCTTCACTGCCCAGATCAAGCGGCTCCTCTAACGCAGACAAATCCTCAGAGACCGTATCTACCTCTGTGCGGTTTTCAGCATCGTTCAGATCCAGAGGATCGGCGAAAAAGGCATCTGCCTGTTGCTGAGACTCCATCACAGGCTCAATCGACAGGGATAAAGGAGATTGTTGAAGCGGATCAGCCCACAGGTCGGCGGTCACATCGTCCGAGCCACTATCCCAGAGAGACGGGACAGAGGGAATCGCATCCAGTCCCCCATCCAGGTCAAGGGCATCCATCCAGGACTGGGGTTGAGCCTCCTCTGCTGCGGGATTACCAAACAGGCCCTCCAGTAGCGCAGCATCATCTCCGGTGTCTTCCAGAATTTCAAGCTGTGGTTCTGGGGCAACCAGGGGTTCTTCGTCCAGACTGAACCGGGAAATAATGCTTAAATCATCCTCCAGATTGTTCTCCGACCCGTTAGCAGCGATCGCCTCCTGCTCAAACAAACCACCCAGAGGTTCGGGCGCATCTAACTCACTTGCGTCTGGCTGTTCATCAGAGAGCAAATCAGATTCATCCAGCCCCGAGAAGAAATCGCCCAGCGATTCAAAATCTGACAAGTCAGAGTTAGACGGATCTGAGGAAGCACTATCAAAATCACTATCAAAATCAAAGGGGGAATCGAACGACAAAGCGTTCAAAGCGTCAGGTTCTGATGGCTGGCTCTGGTCAAAGAGACTCTCTTCAGCGATGGCATCAGGGATGATTTCACCTTCTCCAAACAGGTCAGCCTCATTAAAGAGATTAGCCAGGTCATCATCCAGCGCCTCCGAAAGGTTGACCACGCCATCGGCACCAAACAGCAGGTCAGAAAAATCCCCATTTCCCTCCAGATCGGTTGTCCCTGAGAAATTCAATCCCGCAGACAGATCCCCAGAACCGAGAACGTCCTCTTCTTCCCAGGTCATTCCCAACTCTGGCATCTCGCCTTCAAACAGGTCAGCAAGGCTATTCAGTTCTGCTGCCCCCACCTCTGGTCCCTGTTGGGTCGGCATGGGTGTGTCACCCAGCTCATCCAGCCCCAACGCTGCTGAGAAGCCCATGTCATCCCCACTGCTGGCTTCAGCAGAAAAGGCATCAAAATCAAACAGGGGTTCTGCATCAGTGTCTTCTGTCTGGGTAAAGCTAGCGTCGTCAAATAGGGTTGTCGTATCGAAAGCCGTCAGATCGGCAACGGAAAAGTCAGTGGTCAGCGCTTCGCTCAGGGACAAATCGGTCAGATCCAGAGGGCTGTCCGACTCCATTTCAAAGAAGTCAGAGAAATCGTCAGATGCAAGCGACTCCTCAATTGGCAGCATCGCCTGGAGAGCTTCGCTGGCCTGAATCTCTCCTGCCCGCCCTATCAAAATCAGATCTCTCGCCTGCTTGATTTCAGTAATGATGGTGGGTGCCAGCAGACGGAACCCATTTTCTGGATTGGCGATCGCCTGCTCCGCCTGAAGTACCAGCATAATCCAGGCCGGTAATTCAAACTGTTCCCCAATCCGCACAAAAGACTGACAGATAGACTGAAGCTGCTGGCGTACCTGCGGCTGATCGGGCTGCTTGAACAACTGCAACATCTCCCGCAGTCGCGCTGGAACATCGCTCTGAAACAGCAGTTGTAGAGCGCCGTCTTCCGAGGAGTCCGCTTTGACACGAGGGGGCGCAGATAGCGGTGGAGCGGTAACGGGGATTGTAGAAACACCCAGTTCGACATCCTCCGGGGGGGCGCTCCCCGACTGGCTGACCAGCGTTCCCAGATGCTGGTTGAGTTCGCCAAACACAGGTTCGACCCCTACCATCACCTCCTGGGCTTTGTCATCCGTCAGGCCAAATGGCCCCTGAAGCTGATCGAGCAACTCCTTCAGAGCGTCGAACACCGCCAGCAACAGCGACTCTAGCTTCTGGTCGATGCGGATCGGGCATTCCTTCAGTACCTTGAAGTAATCCTCCAGACGGTGGGCAGTTTTCTGAATACTGTTGACCCCCAGCATGGCGGCACCGCCCTTGACTGAGTGGGCAGCTCGAAATAGTTCGCTGACCATATCGGGGTCTTCAATGGTTTGTTGAAGACTCAACAGCCCTTGCTCAATGGTATTGAGGTGATCCTTTGCCTCCTCAATAAAGTAGCCCATGATTCGCTGTTGTTGTTCCGACAGCATAACAGTGTTCCTCTGGATAAGCTGGACGGTTGCTCGTATTCGGGGTCGATCGCCTGTAGAAGAGATTTCGAGCCGTCAGGTCAAATTAAATCTAATGTACCCGGTTCCGCCAGAATCCCTATCAACCGCAGTAGCAGCGTCGGGGAAGCGAACCCGGAGCAGGAAGGAAAGGTATTACTTCTCCACTCGGAATCGTTCTACCGAGTTCAGCAGGTCACGAGCGACCCCCACCAGACTCTGCATCGAAGCAGAAACTCGCTGCGATTCCTGGGAAGTTTCCTGCGCCGTCAATTCGACGGATTGCATCACCTGGGCCACGGCACGAGAAGTTTCAGTCTGCTCCACCGTATCGGCGGTAATCGAGCGCACCAGAACGTCGATCCGGTTCGACACCTGGATAATGTCCTCCAGCGATCGCTTGGCCTGTTCAGCCAGTCGGGTTCCTTCAATTACCTGCTGCGTCCCTTCTTCCATCGCAGTCATCACAGACCCGGTTTCACTCTGAATCTGCAACACGATTTGTTCGATTTCCTTCGACGCTTTTGCTGCCCGATCGGCCAACTGTCGAACTTCGTCCGCAACGATCGCAAATCCACGGCCTGCCTCACCCGCTCGTGCCGCCTCAATACTGGCGTTCAGCGCCAGCAGGTTGGTTCGAGATGCGATCTGCGAAATTAAGGCCACAATCTTGGAAATTTCCTGGGAGGACTCGGCCAGTCGCTTCACCTTCCGCGTCGTTTCTGCCACTGTTTCCCGGATTTCCAGAATACCGGACACCGTGCGCTCCACCGCTTCACCGCCCTTGAGTGCGGTAGACGATGCAGAACGGGCCACCTCCTCAGCTTCACGGGCGCTCTCGGCCACCCGCTGAATCGAGTCGGTCATCACCTGTACGGAGTTCAGCGTCACGGCCAGTTCCTCAGCCTGTCGCAGAGCGTCAGAGGAGAGCGATCGCGCAAAAATTTCGTTCTCCGCAGACCCCTTGCTCACCTGCCGTGCTGCTTCCTTCACCTGCAAGACGATCTCCCGCAGGTTTTGAATCGTCAGGTTGAACGAGTCGGCTACCGCGCCCAGTACGTCTGCCGTCACCTCAGCCTGCACCGTCAGGTCACCTCGGGCTGCACCTTCCACGTCGTCCAGCAGGCGAATCACCTGACGCTGCAAGTCTTCTTTGGCCTGCTCCTGTTCTTCCGCCTTGCGCTGAGCTTCGCTGGTGGTCGTCAGGATGACTCGCGCCATCTGATTGAAGCCAGCAGACAGGTGGCCAAACTCGTCCTCCGAGTAAACGGTTGCCCGTGCCGTCAGGTTGCCTTGAGACACCGAGTCAAACTGTGCCTGCAAGTCAGAGGTCGCCCGCTTAATGTGACGAGTCATCGCCCCACCCATCAGCCAGACCGTCAGAAAGCTGAGGGAACCTGCCGCCAGACTCATCCCCCAGCCGGTATTGCGAATCGTGGTGGTAATGGCAGCCTGCTCCGGATTCTGGGCTTCACCCTCACGATTGTCAAAGGCAAAATACAGACTACTGCCATAGCTGACCGCCGCTACAGCCACCGCAGACAGCACACCGCTGGCAGCAGCCAACCACAGGTTCTTCGTCTTCAGGGGAGCATTGTCCAAAAAGGAGAGCCAGCCCTGATCGACCGCGACCTCTGGTTCAGTGCTGCGGCCTTCACCCTGAGTAAACATCGGCATCGGCTCTGAGGAACCAGAGATGCTGAAAATCTCATCTTCCCGGATCACCGACTGGTCGCCGCCATCACTAAAGTCAAAGCCCAGATCACTGTTGGAGGAGAGCGCATTAATGGAACTGGGGCTAAATCCGGTACCGACCACGGTGGGGCTGGAGAACCCGGCAGAATGGTCAGACATATCAAAATCCGGGAGACTGCCCAGGTCATCAAACTCCTCAAAGTCGTCCAGAAAATCAACGCCGCCTGACGATCGCCCCATACCGGAGGAATCGAGGCGGGCTTCTTCACTGGTCGAAAAGTCGCTTAAGTCGTCCAGGTCTTCTAGATTAAAGCCGCTGCTGCCATTGTAGGAGAAGGTTGCATCTTCGCCAGCGGGTGGTGAACTGAAGGGAGTACCCAAATGACTCGCTCCACCCTGGGGCACATCCTCAAAATGATTGGCCGACATGAAGAGGGTGTCTTCTTCGGAGCGAAATGTTACGGAGCCACTGGTCATTCCCCCACCACTGGTCGGATAGGCTGAGGCAGAAAGGTCAGGAGGCGTAGACGTCATGCCGCTACCAAACCCTGCCGTTCCCGAAGTGGGCATAAACTCGTCATCTTCGTCCTGGTAATCCCCCTGAGCACCGTACAGTTCCTCCTCTGCCGCCTGAGTGAAGGGATCAAAGGACTGGTTGGAAGCAGACTCGAAGGGTTGATCAAAGGCAGGTTGCCCGAAAGGAGCCTCTGGGCCAGGGGCATCGGGAGCAAAGGCATCCGGTTCACCAAAGGGATTGGCAAACGGAGAGTCATCCTCAGCAGCGGGAGCCGCAAAGGGATCGGCGACATCATTGAAATCGAGGTTGTCGAAGTCAAAATCGCTGCCAAAGGCTTCGGCAGGCGATGCCGATTCTGATTGGGTGTAGGCGGCAAAATCAGGAGGGACATCAGAGGTACTGACAAAGTCGGAATCAATCGACTCCATCCCGGAGAAACCATTTTCGTAGCCATTTGCGCCATTGCTGCCACCGTACTGTTCAACATCAGCCAGTCCATTATTGGCGTAGTCGAGATACTCCGGATCGTTGGTCAGCTTCAGCACCGACTGATATTGCTCACGGGCAACGTCATACTGCTGCAACCCGTAGCAGTAGATGTGCCCCCGCAGCAGACGAACATTCGGGTCACTGGGGTACTCCTCGGCCAGTCCATCGACAATCTCAGCAGCCTCTTCGTATTTCCCCTGCATGTAGGCTTTCTCAGCCTTCTGGTATTCCTGAACGTACTCTGTGCTTGATCCCATTTGCCTTCTCCTGCCCGTGCGAGTTTCGAGATTATGTATGGTTGTGTTGACTGGTTATGCTGCCCATCGTGCCGACCGCAGGATTGCCACCTGATCGAGCAACCGCAAGAATCTACCGTTTTCTTCTGGCAGCGTCCATTCTCCGCGCAAAAAAGGAGCCATACCATCAGGAACGTTATTGGGCATCTGGACTTCTTCGATGTCAAGCCATTCCATGCCCACAATCCGATCGACTGCCAGCCCCAGCATGGCATCCTGATCCTCAACGGCAATCACCGAAATCTCAGGTCGATCGGTGCTAAGGCTTGCCCCCTCTCCTAAAAATTGCCCCAGGTCAGCCACCCAGATGACACGTCCGCGCACATTTAACGTTCCGAGTAGCAGTGGAGACACGTTGGGGATGGGAGTAATGCGATCGGGTGGCGGAGAAATCACTTCCCGAATTCCCGTCGCTGGTAGCGCAAATTCGTCTCCCGACGCGACGTAGAAGCGCAGGTGTAACTCACCTTCAGGGCTTTCGAGTTCCTGAAATTCTGGAGCCTGGTCTTGCCCCCGTCCAGTTAAAAAATCGGGATTCCCTATCATGGCGTCTGTGGCTTATCCTCTGAGCAGTTGTTTGACAGTGCCCACCAGTTCTGTGGGCTGAAACGGTTTGGCGATATAGGCATCGGCACCCTGGCGCATTCCCCAATAGCGATCGAACTCCTCACCCTTGGAAGAACACATCACAACGGGGATGTTTTGAGTTTTTGGATTGGCCTTGATCTGGCGGCACACCTCGTATCCATTCATTCGGGGCATCACAATGTCCAGCACCACTAGATCGGGGGAGCGACTCTGGATCTGCTCCAGCGCCTCTACTCCGTCGCTGGCAACCGTCACCGTTAGCCCGCTCCCTTTCAGCAGATCGGTAATCATTTCTCGCTGGGTCACGCTATCTTCAACCACCAGAACTGTACTACTCATATCTCCCCTACTGTGTGACCGTAATGCTGCGACTGCTGCTGAGCAAGACCGACCGCAATCCTTTTGTACTCCCCAATAACCATAAAATAGCAATATTAGTAAAAAATTTATTACCTGACACAAACTTGACTATGGTCGCTTTAGACTATGGTCGCTTTAATGTAGAGGCAGATCCAGTAATCCCAATTTCGAGGTCTTTCTCTAAATCTTCTGCTAATAGCTGGTCTGGGGGTGCGTGGCCAGGGTCACCACGACCGACATAAGCTTCAACTAAGGTCAATAATTCGTGCTCTCCAAAGGGTTTTGTCAGGTAGTTGGTTGCTCCGACCATGCGGGCGCGCACCCGATCAATAAAGCCATCTCGACCCGTCAACATGACAATTGGAGTTTGCCGAAAGGCAGTCGATTTGCGCAGCATGGCACAAATTTCGTAGCCATCCAGATCGGGCATGGAGATGTCACAAAGAATCAGATCAGGCTTGAGTTGAAACAGCAGACTGAGTGCTTTTAGGGGATTGCCAATGGAAGTCGCTTCATAACCGTGCTGACGCAGAATATCTTCGACCAACTTGCGAATTGAGACACCGTCATCAATACACACAACGCGGGGCGGTGAATCGGACACCGCAGAAAAAGCGGGACGAATCACATCCGTAGTGGGCGTAGCGGGGCTGAGCAACTGCACCAACCCCTGCTCCAGGAACGGATAGATAGCGCGGGCAACGGTGGGGATGTCGCGGTTGAGATAACGGGCAATTTGACGAATCGAGGTTTTGCCATCGACCCATTTTTCCAGCACCAGGAATGTGCGTTCCTTCAGAGACTCACGCAATTGAGGAGCATTGGCGATCGCTGGGCACTGGTCGGGCGACTGGATCAGCGGGTGAAACTGCTTCCACTCCTGCACCTGCTTCATAATTTTGACAATTAATGGAGCAATCTCCAGGGTGGTGAGCTGGGGCGACAGCGGTGGACTGAGTTCAAAAATGAAAGAGCCATGGTGCAAACTGAGCAAATCAAACAGAGTTTCCTGCACCATACTCTGAATAATGCTGCGGCCCTGGGCAGGGGTAAGGGTATGGTTTTCCAATAAGGCCCAGAGGTGGCCGTACTCCGGAGCGCTGGTGGTGGCGATCGCTTCTGATACCACCAGCGATTCGGAAGGCAGCTTGATGCGATAGCGGCGGAGATGATCTTGCAAACGCAACAGGTCATTGCGGGCATCGCCCGCGTAGACGATTTGCCCATTCAGAAAGAAAACAATCCAGGCATGGTCAGGTGTGCCGCTCCAGGCTCGTCCCAATCGTCCCGTTGTCCAATCCAGGCCAGGTTCACCCGATAGCGCAGGGCTGGGAGATCCATAGGCTTCCACGAACAATTCACCCGTCCGCTGACCCAGCTCGATCAGTTGAAGGATGCTGCGAATATCAATCTCGCTCAAGTTGCCCTGCATTCAACCCTAACGCTCTCTTGAAACAACTTTGCCTGGTCATTGGTCGGTTCAATGAATCGATATCTGCCTATTCGATCAGGCAATTCTCTCACCCATTGCCCCGGCAACAGGGTTCAACGAATCCTGTAGCTGCCGTAGAGACAACAATTACACCATAGGTTACCCCCGGCGGGGGCCAGATTTACACTCATTGCGGAGTCAGAGCCAATCTTCTGCATTTCCACCCCCAACTCCGATGGCTTGCCCTCAGGAGATTTCCAGTAATGAATCTACCTGTGTTGTGTGGGTGGTTCCCCCGCTACACGGGAGAACCACCCACACAACGGGTCACTTCTTTTGCAGAAATCTCCTCAGCTCTTGCTCACGTAACCATCACTGACCCAGTTCCTTCCCCTTCCAAGACTATAGCGTCGCCTGCTGCCAAAACCTCAAGTTTTCGTGGCTATTGCACTTCCCGTTCGGGTGATGTACGGGGTGCAGGGGTGTGTCCCCCTTGAGGGGGTCGGGGGGTCCCCCTGCGGGGGGGCACCGCCCCCACACCCCCTGCACCTTATGCGAATGAAAACCGCTATATCTGTGGCTATCTATCGTTGTTGCCAGCCTGATCAGGGCAGAGAATGGAGGATTTCCTGACTTGCCTCGATCACCCTATCGGTTTGCCTCCAACTATCCGGTCTATGTTGGTTTGCAACCGTTCCTGGGAATTCTAAACCCAGGGAACACAAGCCACTCCTGAAGTCCCTTCCGTCGGGTAGGGTTGATGCTACAGTTGATGAAAAGCACTGGTTTGGTCAGTCAGCCCAGCCTATCGTCCCATCTACCAGGACTTTGGTTTCATTCCATGGGGTCTTCAGTCCTGTTGAGGCTGAAAGACTTCTGCCAAAGTCGGGTAGGTTCTTAGCAGGAAGCAGGCTCTGTTCGTCAGCGTTGCGATTCTGTCCGCTGGCTTTTAGAGTAAATCAATCGATCCAATTTGCGCTTTCAATTGTTTTGCCACCGCAACTAAAGCCATACTGGGTTAGTCAGAGTGTCTTATTGGCAGTTCGATCAGGTGTCCGTCGAGCAGAAATCAGAAGAGGGTAATTGGCGTGCTGTATTTAGCAGAAGTACAGAGAAAAACCAGAGTGATTGGCGGCGGTAGAGCAGAGCTAAAGCTTCTGGCCTGTCAACGGAATGAGCAAAGCTGGGTTGCCGTACCCGGCGAAGAGATCATTCCAGCCCCTGATGATGCCACCTATAACGCCGGGGCGCTGGTCATGGTGGAACTTAGCGCCAGCCGCCAGGTTCAGCGTCACACTGAGGCAGGGCGGCAGCTTGTCAGCATTCTTCAGAATTTCTCTCGCCTGCAGGACAAATTCAAAACTCAGGAAGAAGAAATTGAGCAGTGGAAGCAGTCCCTGACCTATCAGAGCCAGGAACTCAATCGTCGAGAGATGGAAATGGAGGCCCGCCAGGAGCAGCTCCAGCAGATGGAGGAGGACTTTGAGCGGCTGGATCAACAGCGTCAGGAAATCGAAGGGAGCCGTGAGGAGGTCAATCGCCTCAAGGAAGAATTCGAGCGCAAGAACCAGGAATTAGAAGGTGCATGGGCACATCTGCGCGGTGAGATGAGCCGCTTTGAGGAACACCAGTCGGTGGCAAACCAGTCCTCCAGCCTGGATGAAGCGAAGGCATATCAAATGCAGGAACTGCTGGGTCGGCTGTCGGGTGTGGTCACACCGACGGAGGTGGTGCGAGAACAGATCAATGCATCGTTCGACATCATGAGCCAGCAGCAGGGGGCAACTGACCACTATCAGCAAACCCTGGAACAGCACCGCCTCTCAGCACAGCAGCTTCAGGAAGCAGTTGACCAGATGGTGCAACATGTCCAGAGCCACTGGCAGGAATGGCAGACGGCCCAGGCAACGCTGGAACAATCCAAATCTGATCTGGCGGCACAGCAAAAAGCGCTGGAAACAAAGCAGGAATATGCGGAGGCGCTCACCCGCCAACTGCAACGGATCGACACCCTCTACCAGCAAGCCACCCAACTCTCTGACGGAACCGGAGTTGCGGTGAAGATCGATCTGGGAGCACTGGAAATCATGTCGCTGGAGGATCTCCAGTCAACGGTACGTGACCTGGAAAAGGAACTGGAAAAGAACTCACGCTTTGTTCAGAGCCAGGAGGAAGAACTCGCCCTGCAACAGGACACCATCAACCAGCTCCGACAGCGGATGGAGCAGGCCAGCGAATATGATCGGCTACAACTCAGCACCGAACTTTCTGACGAGCAGGAAAGCTACCGGATGCTGAACGAAACCCTTGTGGGGCAGCGTCGGAATCTGCAGGAAAGACAGGCTGTGCTGAAGCAGCACAAGAATGTTCTGGCACGGCGACAGGGCTTACCGATGGAATCCTCCGACGGCCCCACCGTGGACATCAGCCCGCTGTTGAACCAGTTAGATACCCAGCGTCAGGAAATCGCCCAGGCTCTGCAAGCAATCCAATCTCAAATTCAAGAGCTGTGCTCGGCTGTGGAACACACTCAAAACCGGGTGAACCAGCAGGCAGGAGAGCAGGAGTCTCGCTGGCATACGCTGAAGCAGCTCGAAGAAGATCTGCAAACCCAGCGAGCCTCCGCAGGCGAACTGTGGGGTAAGGTCAACGCCTTCCAGGAAACGCTGCAACTGGCGCAAGAAAGCACTGGAGGTCTGCGCGATCGCCTCGAAACCATCGCCGGACTCATGGCCCAGTTCCAGGAGGCCAGCGATCATCAGATGCAGGCGATCGCCGAACTGCGACAACTGATTATCAGTCTGAC
>JBIKWV010000146.1:0-8022 GCA_044356135.1 Elainellaceae cyanobacterium | reverse complement strand
CGGCTCCCAACAAAAACTCTGGTTCTATCTCAGCGCAAAGCGCTGTAAGCACGAAGCAGGCTTAAGGCTTTTGCCTATCATCAGGCAGAGTCCATGTTTGGGGAGACGTACCCGATTGTAGATGTTGCAAAAGGGGTTTCATACGACAGTTAAGTGAGAGGTCTAGAAACGTGGGTTTAATCAGATGACTACGAATTTTGCCAACACCAATGAACGGATCGACGTTGAGGGAGTAGATATCCAGGTTGATGTGGATAGACCAACCGTTGAGCCAATGACCACTGACCTGAATACGCCTCTGCTGGAGGCTGCCGAGCCTGACGTGGGTGAACAAATTTCTTCCACCGCTTCCTCTGCGAGTGCAGCAGCCGATCGCGCCAATGCAGCAGCAAGCCGTGTCGGTCAGCAGGCCACCCAAATTCTGCAAAATCTGCCGACCTACGCCAATCGCTTCTATCACCAGTACCGCTCCCTGCTCTGGGCGATCGGCTTTCTGTTCCTGGCGCTGCTGAGTCTGCGCCTGCTGTCTGCACTGATCGGCACGATCAACAGCATTCCTCTGATGGAGTTGCTGCTGGAGCTGGTGGGTCTGGGCTACGTCATCTGGTTCAGCTATCGCTATCTGTTGACCGTTGAAAATCGTCGTGAGCTGTCGCAGAAGCTGAATCGGCTGAAGGGAAGAGTTCTGGGCGGCACGGAGGAGCTGAGCTAAAGAAAACTTTCCCTGGTGAGACCTCCGAGGTTTGTAGAAACCTCGGAGGTCTGCCGTTTCCAACGTAAGATCCCTTAGTAAGGTGAATTTTATATCCCTCCGATTGCCCGAAATGGATCTTGCGCCCATCCTTGCAAACGTTCTCAATCCACCCATTCTGTTCTTCTTCCTGGGAATGATGGCGGTGCTGGTCAAGTCTGACCTGGAGATTCCACAGCCGCTACCAAAACTATTCTCGCTCTATCTCCTGTTCGCAATCGGGTTCAAAGGGGGCGTCGAACTGGTGAAAAGCGGCATTAGCCAGTCGGTAGTCTTAACCCTGCTGGCGGCAGTGCTGATGGCCTGCTTTGTGCCCGTCTATAGTTTTCTGATTTTGCGCTGGAAGCTGGATGTGTACAATGCAGCGGCGATCGCCTCCACCTACGGCTCCATCAGCGCCGTCACGTTTATCACTGCAGGATCGTTCCTCAATGGTCTGGGCATTGAGACTGATGGCTATATGGTGGCCGCACTGGCGCTGATGGAGTCGCCTGCGATTGTGGTGGGGCTGATTCTTGTGAAGCTCGGCACGGTAGACGGGGAAGATCGGGAGTTTTCCTGGGGAGAGGTGCTGCGGGAGGCGTGTCTCAATGGCTCGGTATTTCTGCTGGTTGGCAGTCTGATCATTGGCGTATTGACCGGGGAGCGAGGAGGGCAGCAGTTAGAGCCGTTCACCAAAGAACTGTTCTACGGCGTTCTCACCTTTTTTCTGCTGGATATGGGCCTGGTTGCGGCTCGACGGATCAAAGACTTGCAGAAAACGGGCGTGTTTCTGATTGCCTTTGCGCTGTTGATGCCGATCTTTAATGCGGGCGTGGGGCTGATGCTGGCGCGGGCGATCGCCATGTCCCAGGGAGACGCGCTGCTGTTCGCGGTGCTGTGCGCCAGCGCTTCCTACATTGCTGTCCCTGCCGCCATGCGCCTGACCGTCCCCGAAGCGAACCCCAGCCTCTACGTGTCAACGGCTCTGGCGGTGACGTTCCCTTTCAATATCATTGTTGGCATCCCGCTCTATTTCTACGGCGTTACAAAATTCTGGTGAATCTCGCATGGATGATTCTGCACACGGTAATTCTCAACAAGATGCGGCCCAAAAGATTGAAATTGTGGCGAATTCTCTGGAGCTAGACCGGATTCTGCGGGCGCTGGATCGGGTGGGTGTGAAAGGCTATACCGTGATTCGCAATGTGATTGGTCGGGGCACCAGGGGGACAGCTTCGGACGATATCGATATGTCGATGCTGAGCAATGTCTATATTGTGGTGGTCTGTTCCGTGGAGCAGGGGGAGGCGATCGCCACTGCCGTCAAACCCATCCTGAAAAAATACGGCGGCGTTTGTTTTGCCTCCGATGCGCGGTGGATTGTGAAACCGTGATACGGGAATGGAGTCAATGACCGCCTAGATCAAGATGGGCACACTGCGTTTTGTCCATCCTACGAACCTTAAGCGATCGTTTTCTACCCCCGTGTCGTTGAATTTTCGCTCTATGATCTTGGTGGGGCAGGTCAGCCCAGCTGCTGCGGGGCGGTTCCTGGAACAACAATCCGAGGAACTGTCGCTCTGCGTACCGCAACCACAACCACCCCGACAACCGCAACAACAACATCGGTTTTCGGTTGGTCTGTGTTTCCCCCTGCACTCTTCAGTGCCAGAATCGGTGGATGGGAATTCATCGAGCGTGCCGAAGAAGAGTCCAGACCTGCTCCAGTGATGCTGACGCAGCACTGCTGATGGACAGTATCCGCAAATCAAACCGGGTTGAGCAGCCTGGTAGCGGTGTCGAACGGTTGCTCAACTCACCCCATCGGTAACCGTATGACCAGACTCACGATTCAACGCCAGCGAAGGCAGGCCCAGTATTTTGTCGAGAGTCTGGGAAGTGGCGTTGACCTGGAAATGGTGCTCATCCCTGCTGGCAGTTTTGTGATGGGGTCGCCAAAGGAGGAAGAGGAGAGCCTTGACAGCGAGAGACCCCAGCACCGAGTCACCGTTCCCGCCTTCTGCATAGGCAAGTACCCGGTGACGCAGGCCCAGTGGCGGGCGATCGCCTCTCTCCCCCCCATCAACCGTGAACTCGACCCAGACCCATCTCACTTCAAAGGAGATGACCATCCGGTTGAGAATGTGTCGTGGTTTGGTGCCGTGGAGGGGTGCGATCGCCTCTCTCGACTCACGGGTCGAACTTACCGACTTCCCAGCGAAGCCGAATGGGAATATGCCTGTCGCGCCGGAACCACCACACCCTTTCACTTTGGCGAAACGATCACGACCGATCTGGCCAACTATGACGGAAACTACGTCTACGGAAAAGGGTCAGAAGGCGTTTATCGAGAAGCAACAACTGCTGTCGGGAGTTTTGGGGTGGCCAATGCCTTTGGACTGTTTGATATGCATGGCAACGTGTGGGAATGGTGTTTAGACCACTGGCATGAAACCTACAGAAAGGCTCCCAGTGACGGGAGCGCCTGGTTAACAAGAAATAAAAACGCTGAAAGGCTGCTGCGGGGCGGTTCCTGGATCGACGGTCCGAGGGTCTGTCGCTCTGCGTCCCGCCTCCGCCTCCTCCCCGACGTCCGCGTCACCTTCATCGGTTTTCGGTTGGTCTGTGTTTCCCCCTGGACTTAAGGTATCCCTTTATACTTTGACTCTTTTGCCCTTTGCCCTCTTTTCTTTTCCCTCTGGCGCGTTAGCGCCTTAAAAAATTTTTTGAATTTTCAAGGTACTAAAAATCGCGTGATAATGTCCAGATGTAGTGGTTTTCACCCCATTATACTTCTCAATCACGCTAAATCTATCCGTTATGAGCAAACTTGTCCTGGTCGAGCTGCCAGTCATTCAGAAGACCTACGACTTGATCAAGTGGTACGTCCCGATTCTCAATCGGCTCCCGCGTGATCATCGGTTCACCCTGGGAGAACGCATCATTAATGAGCTGTATGACTTGTTGGAGGGGTTGATTACAGCACGCTACAGCCACGACAAATTAGCCCAACTGCACCAGCTCAACCACCGCCTCGACCTGCTGCGACACCAGACCCGACTGCTGCTCGACTTCAATCTGATGCCCACCGAACGTTACGAATATGCTGGAACGCTGCTTAACGAAATTGGCAGTGAATTGGGCGGATGGATTCGTCAGCAGCAACAGCGCCAGGTCTCCTTATGAAGCGGCAGGGTTATCTGTGGGATCAGATTATTGATTTTGGTAACCTGCTAGCCGCCGCTCGACAGGCACAGCGCGGCAAGCGATTTCGAGAGAATGTGCTTCAGTTTAACTACAACCTGGAAACGGAACTGATTAAACTCCGGCAGGAGTTGACCAACCACACCTACCGCCCCGGCAAATACAAAACCTTTCACGTCAGAGAACCCAAACCCCGCCTCATTTCTGCGGCTCCCTACCGGGATCGAGTGGTGCATCATGCACTATGTAATGTGATCATGCCGATTTTTGAGCGATCGTTTATCCACGACTCCTATGCCAACCGCGTTGGTTACGGCACTCATCGGGCACTCAAACGCTTCACCGAGTTCACCCGCTCCAGCCGATATATTCTCCAGTGCGATGTAAAAAAATACTTCCCCAGCATCGACCACCAGATTCTGAAGGAGACCATCCGTCGCAAAATCAAATGCCCGGATACGCTCTGGCTGATCGAAACGATTATCGACGGCAGCAACGAGCAGGAACCCGTGATTGAATACTTTCCCGGTGATGACCTGATCGCCCCGGCACAACGCCGTCGAGGGTTACCTATTGGCAATCTCACCAGTCAGTTCTTTGCCAATATCTACCTCAATGGACTGGATCACTTTGTTCAAGAACAACTCCTGGTGAGGAAGTATCTGAGATACGTCGATGATTTTGCGCTGTTTTCAGACGATCGCCGATTCTTATCCGAAGCGCGACTGGCGATCGAAGACTATCTGGCAACCCTGCGCCTGAAAATTCATCCCATCAAAAGCCAGCTCTTTGAAACGCGACATGGAGCCACCTTTGTCGGGTTTCGGGTGTTTCACGATCACATTCGTGTCAAAGCCGCGAACCTCCATCGGGCCAAATACCGAATGCGGCGTTTGCAGAAAGAATATGCGAACCAGCAGATTTCCTTTGAACGACTCACCCAATGTATTCAAAGCTGGGGCGCACACCTCCAGCACGCCGATAGCTGGCATCTGAGGCAGGATATCTTTGCCCAATTGGTATTCACACACCCTTGTAACCCCATCGTAGGATGGGCAAAGGGCGTTAGCCCGTGCCCATCTCCCAAGATTGATGAGCACACTTCGTTTTGCCCATCCTACGAATGACAAACCGCTTAATTCAAAAAAATTTTTTAAGGCGCTAACGCGCCAGAGGGAAAAGAAAAGAGGGCAAAGGGCAAAAGAGTCAAAGTATAAAGGGATACCTTAAGTCCAGGGGGAAACACAGACCAACCGAAAACCGATGTCGTCGTCGCGGACGACGGGGAGGTCGGGGGTGCGGTACGCAGAGCGACAGTTCCTCGGATCGTCGTACCAGGAACCGCCCCGCAGCAGTCTTCTAGCATTTTCTTCTTCGGTTAACCATGCACTTCCATCGGTGGGTGCGCCTTCATAGTTCTCATGCCAATGATCCAGGCACCACTCCCAAACGTTGCCATGCATATCAGAAAGACCGAAGGGATTGGCGATCGCAAAACTCCCAACAGGCGTGGTTTCCTCTCTGTAAATCCCTTTTGGTCCCTGACCATAGGAACCTGACCACCCATACTCCTTATGGTCAGTTCCCCGGTAGTTTGCTAAATCAGTGGTGATCGTTTCACCAAAATGGAACGGAGTCGTCGTTCCCCCTCGACAGGCGTATTCCCATTCGGCCTCGGTGGGCAAGCGGTATTCTCTGCCCGTGAGTTGAGAGAGGCGATCGCAAAACTCCACCGCGTCATACCAGGAGACCTGTTCAACCGGGCGATTTTCTCCTTTGAAGTGAGATGGGTCTGGGTTGAGTTCACGGTTGATGGGGGTGAGGGTGGCGATCGCCCGCCACTGAGCCTGCGTCACCGGGTACCTGCCCATCAGAAAAGGCGAGATGGTGACGGTGTGCTGAGGAGATTCGGAGGGCGATCGCTCAAGCTCCTCTTCAGGGGAACCCATAACAAAACTGCCGCCCGGTATGGCAACCATTTCGAGTGCAACTTTATTGGGCAGCGTTTCAATAGATTGATGAGCCTCACCAGCGTGTCTACTGACAACGATCTGAGGCATTCCAGCATCAACCCAATCCAGCACAGATTTGCGAATATTCCGTTTGGTGACGGGCTTCCCCAGCAAATCTGACAGTTCTTTCCATAGTTGTGGTGCCGCATTTTTGATCGCTTTTCCACCAAGTCCCATGACCTCACTCATGTCTGTATAGCTACTGCCTTCCCATGAGTGGAGGAAAATAGTTTGGTGTAATTCTTCCCAGTACTGATTTGTCCGGTTATATAAAGCCCTACTGATAATTTCCAGAGCGGTCAGTGCATCGGAGACTTCAATTTTCACAACGCTGACGGATATTTCAACCGTTGCAATCTCAAAATTAAATGGAACAAGGTTGATTTCGTCCAGTTCATCAGGCGATCGCGAGTCAAGAACAATCGTGGCCACTTCAAATTCAAAAGAGAGAATCGGCGGAATCCCATCTGATTCACCATCAGCCCCTGGAACCAGGGCATCGGGCACCCGCAGGGTTACATCCTCCAGAATTTGATACCGTTGCCGCAGGGCTGCCCGGTCTACCTGCTCTGGATTCGCCAGTGCCTGCCCCACCACCGCAGCATATTCCAGGAGTTTTGGGTGCTGCCTGAGACGGGGTGCCATGTCTTTCATTAACCGAGAGAGCGACACCAGTTCACTACGGCTGATTCCCGACAATCCTCCCCTGCCCTGCCCCTGCATGGCCTGTTCATAGGCATCGGCCACCTGGCGCACCACGCGCTCTGAATCCAGATACACCATTGCCGCCCATTGCTGTGCCCGCAGTTCGCGATCGCTCAAGTAAGGATTGGATTGGGCGAGCTGACCCACATAGCGCACCAGCAACCGGGCGGCAGCTTCCATTCGGGGTTTCCCCAGAACGGCCTCAGCCTCCTCCAGTAACATGGCCTGCACGGCAGTGTCCATCGCGTACCGCTCGTAGCCGACGGGATGGCAGAGATCCGACAGGAGTAAATCCACCTCGGCCACCCACGGCACGTTGTCTCCCCGCAAAAACTGCGATCGCAGGTAATGCAGCAGTTCGGGCGTCAGCACCAGTGGCAGCGCCGCATAATAGGCCAGTCGGCGGTAAGACGGCTGAAACCGTCGAACAAATCGGTCTACCTGTCGTCTGGCCTGCGTCTGTTCTGAAATTTCTGCTGCGGGGTTGCTCATAGGGTCTAAAACGAGAGCACTTGCCCCCGCACCACATCAATCGCGTTTCCCATGCCGTCTTCATCCATTGGTTCCATTGGCACCAGATAGGCGATGATTTCGGCGGAGGTGCTGAACCAGCGATCGCTGGGCATAGGATTCAGCCAGCTAATCAGGCTGGTGCGCTGCTTTAGTTGCACCAGAAATTCTGTGGTTGCGCCAACTCGTTCCATCCGGCGATGCCCCCGTGCTGCACCCGCATCACTCACAATTAACACGCTCGTCTCACTATCACAACTGTTCAGCACCTCCGCCAGAGAGATGGGCTGGATCAGGTGGTCGTCGGCATACAGGTAGGTCGCCGGGACGTTGTGAAAGTAATAGGCACTGACGTTTGCTGCCTGGAGCGTGCTGTCTTCCTGGGCGGTCTCCACCAGATCGCGGGTAAAGCGATGGAAGGGGGTCATCGAGCCTTCCTGGTCGATCAGCAGCACCAGGCGGGCGTGGTTGACCTCACGACGACGATACACCGGGGCCAAAAAGAACCCTGTGCGGCTGACCTGCTGCACGGTCGCGTCAATATCTATCACGTCAACAGGGCCATCGGCGACAGGGCGGCGCAGGTAGCGCCAGAGGTAGCTCAGGGCGCGGCGGGTGACCGGGAAATAGGTTTGCAATTCAGAGTTGTCTTCCACCGATTCGGGGATAAAAGGTGTCCGCACGGGAAGCGGTGACAGTTCCGAGTCAGTTTGAGGGGGTGGGGCGATCGGCTGTTGTGATTCAGGGGGTGGCTGGGGCGATCGCTCTGGCTTTTCAGCAGGTTCAACAGGGGCAGGAAGTGGAGTAGAAGGTCTCGAAGGTTCAGGGCGGGGCGGGGGAGATCCGGCTGGAGCGATC
>JBIKWV010000002.1:0-25355 GCA_044356135.1 Elainellaceae cyanobacterium | reverse complement strand
TGTGCAGCTTCCTCAAGGGATTTGGGTCTAGTGACTTTCTTTGATTTTGTCTGAACTAGCCATCGTGCTAGCCGGAGAGCCATTTCAGTTCGCTCAAGACGGCGATGGTTCTCCGGAAACTGGGTCGGGCTGTGGTTTTTGATGAATCGATGAGCGATCGCCAGTTTTTCCAGTAACTCAGGTACTGGGTTATTCATCAGCTCTGTCAAATGCTTCCCAAATCGAATCAATCGCTGGTGAAAGCCAAGAGTGGTCACGGTGCTGAGATGGGCAAATGCCTCAGCGCCAATTTCTTCTAGAATTTCGTCCGCCCGCTTTAGTAATTGCTGTTTCTGCTTTGAGGTAAGCTGTGAGCCTTGAATTGCGCTCACTGCCGCATTTTTCCAGCGGGTCACGGTGATTTCATCGGGTGATTTACCACCGAGAAACCGCTCCTCCATCTTTCCAACCGCCCTGTCGAGTTGGCCCTGTATGTCTGGGTGAAAAACAACCTCACTGACCATGCCCAGCGATAGGGTATCAGGGCGATCGTTCACTGCTACACATTGGAGAATTGTTTTGGCAGCAGGTCCAGCAGTTTCCGCCATCCAATCTCCTGCGGCTTCCTGAAAGGCGGTAGTTGCTGATTGATAACGCTCAACATTCTTCGAGTCGGTTGACCACTGGAGAATCTCAATCAAATCAGGGCGGTGGGTGGCAAAGCCTAGTCCACGCTTCAACAAAATAGACCAGCCCGTTTCGGCATCCAGGAAGCCACCGCTGGCAGGGGGATAGCCTTCAGCGGGGACATGTTCGAGGAGATAGTCAGCAATCCATCGATGCTTCATCAGCCGTGGATCAACAGAATAGGCTTGAAACAGGGATTTCGCGATCTGCCAGCTATCAATGGGGAAGAGCCGCCGCTTCGCTAACCGGATCAAAATATCTTCTTCAAGCTGCGTGTCGTCCAGGCTTGTGATCAGGACTTTCACTGCCTGGTTTTCAGGATGTTCTCGCAGGGCAATCCGCATGGCTAGAGGGGAATCGCACTGTTCAATCAGGTAAACCTCGTCGCCATCTTCCTTGATGCGATCGCCCGTCCAGCGCCCCTGAGCACGAATACCAATGACCTTTGCATCAGATGCCTTCTGACGAATTGCCGCAACTTGCGCCTTGATCTGGCTAAAAGTCGGTGCGCCCAGGGTCATGCTACTCTCCCTCAACAATCCAACGGATGCTTAGACGAATATTTTCCCCTGTTTGCATCTGGTTTTTCAAACTTGACAGTAATTCTTGAGCCTCTGATAACTCCAGGTTCTCTTCAACACCTTCCTTAACCACTCGCTTACCTGGTTTCGGAATGGGTTGAGGATCGGGAGATGGGTGAGCGATAGGAGATGGTTGAGGGGGTAGAGGTTCTTGAGATTCGGGTGGTTTGGGAGCGGTAACGGGTGGTTTAGGTTGCTCAGCTAATAAGCGCACCGCCTGAGACTGAGCTTGCCTTAGCGCTGGTGCAAGCAAAATGACGTGTTCATCACTGGCAAGTGCCTGTTTAACGCTGTTGCGAATCTTCTCCGCAACGGATTGCCTTTCATCGCTTAAATTGGCGATCGCCTCAAAAATATCCCAACTCACTCCTTCGAGCGTGGCGTTGAGTGCCGAAGCTTTGCTCAGGCAGTCTCGCATGGAAACCCCAGTCGTTGCGATTTCAGCAGTGGATAGAATCTCCACAACATCTTCTGCTTTCCCTGAACAGATGCGCTGCACCAAAACCATCGTTGCGGTCGCGGTTTTGAATCGATCGCACTCCTTTGACAAGCCGAATTGGGTAAGTAAGTCCTGAAGAACCTTGGCGTAGCTTTGGCAGGAGTTATCGGTATCCAGTGCCTTCTGCTTCACTTTGGTCTCTAGATCAGCTACGTTGCTTGCCTTCCGCAGCCTTGATACGGACACCTGAAAGATATCATTTGCTCGTTGAAGTGCCTGCTGCCACTGCTCCTCATCAGGCAACTTCTGCTCCCTTAGCTCACAGTCATTAGGAATGTCTTTCAGTGTTGGCTCAATCGGCAGCCCGTGTCTGTAGAAGGATCGACTGGTTTGTTCAGCGAACGTCAGGATCACTAAATTTTGAACTTCTCTCGACAATCCCATTGCTTTGGGAGCGTCAATCCACTGGCGGAGTTGGCTGACGGTAATGGTGCCGCCTGCTTCTGCCGATTTCCGAATAAAGTGATTCTTCCAGTGCTGCCCCAGGACAAAGTGTGTCGCATCCTGCCCCATTTCGCCGAGCTGCAAGGGATTGGCGATTTGTTTAACCAGAGGTCGCAGAGTGCGATCTACGGCGAATCGACCATCCACTGTTTGGGCTGCTCCGCTCACGACTTGATAGACCTTCTCAATCTGGCTCAGTTTATTCACAGCATCAGACTCGAACTCCGGTGCGGCTGGAAATTCGTGCTCTAAAGCTTGGCTCAGCAGGTCTTTCATTGCCCCATTCAAGCTCATTCCCTTGGGCGGACGCAGTTCAAAGCCGTTTAGGAGAGAAACGAACTGTTCATTCAGCTCCAGACTGGAGGTAGTATCGATCGAGTCGGGCAGAATTGCATGTAGACCATAAGCGGCATCAAGATGGCTCTGAACTCGCTGCCGTAGGCCGCTCCGCAAATTCTCCAGGAGCGATCGCGCAGTGGAACGGTCCTGGGGAGCAAGGTGAGTCGCGTACTGCGAGAACCGCTCGCCTGTCAGAATGTGTTCCAGGATGACCAGCTTCCCTAAGTCCTCCTGGGCGGTGTCACTAAAAAAGCAGGGTATCCAGCAAAGAGTTTTTGTGCCATCAGGGTGGTTGTCTTTGAAGGTGTCACATTTGCTGCGATCGTCGCTGGGGTAGTGCCCTGGTTCATCGAAGGGAAAGTCAATAATCAGCTTCCACCGTTCATCGGTGTTCTCTAAAGATGAATCGGGGAGTTCTCGAATATTGCTGAACAGGACGGTGCAGGAGCGCTTTGTATTTTTCCAATCAAACTCGTAGTATTGCTCTAACTCGTCTTCGCCCTTAATGCCGAACTGACCAAAAAGCATGGCTCTGATGAGACGCAGGCGATTGCCTCTATTGTCCTCTCGCTCTGCCTGTTTCAGGATGGTATCGGTGTCTACACCCGATAGCTGAATCGAGATGGTGGGGTTCGTCTCGTCACCAATGCGAATTTCTCCAACGCTACCTGCCCAGGCCCGACAGCGCCGCAGTACTTCCTGACCTTCGCGACCGGGAATGGGGGATCTGATTGTGCCGTGGTTCAGAGCAGCTAATCGCTCAGCAGTAAGTCCCTTCAGGGACTCTACTTCCGATACGAGGGCAGACAACAGTAATGTCTTGACCAGGCGATCGTCATTCTGAAAGACGATCCTGTTTCTATCGTCCAGGGGCAGTTGTTCGAGATCCTCCCTCCGTCCATATTGCTTCTCCAGCATGGGTAGAAGCTTGTGGTGGTAGAGCCGTTTGGCATTGTCGAAATGAACTGCCATCTCTGGGCTGAAGGCTTCGTCTCCGTGGGCAACGACATCAAACAGATCCCCCACAGGCACGATATCCCCGATTTTGAGGGTATCTCGTTGATCAACCAGCAGTTGCATCATGACCTTAAGTGCAGTCCGCTCCCGTTGCAGTACACTGGAAACCGCAATCAGGGTTTGTACTAGTGCCAGACTAAACGGGTAGACCTTGCGGAACATCTCCCGATCGCCCTCACTGGTCAGCAGGATATCCATGACTGACTCACGAATATTGGCTGTTTGGGCAAAGGCAGCATCAAGTTCCGTTCGCGCCTCTTTGCTCTTGCACTTCAGAATCCGTTTTTCAGCGATCGCGGGTAGGTTGCGGTCTTCCAGGGTAATGCGATGGAATCGTCCTTCCCAGTGTTTCAGAGCATCGCTGAAGTTGAGCCGTTCGGCTCCTGGCACCGCGTCACCGATTAACTCACTCAGGTCACGCTGCCGTGCGACGAAACTGATGATGGGAATGGGGCGATCGGCAATTTGTGCTTCAACCAGCTTGGACAGCTTCTGACCTTCCTGGTGAATAAACTTGAGGTCGGTTGCCCGACTTGCTAACCAGAGAATCAACTCGTCCAGAAACAGGATTAAGGCATCGTAACCCAGGCTTTGAGCATGTTTGCTAATAACAGATAATCCTTTATCCAGGGACAAGAATGACTCGCCTGTCCCGCCAGCTTGAGTGTCGTAGGAGCCGAAAAATTGCTTCACCAAAACGCTGATGAGCTGCGATCGCTCCTCGGAACCTGGACCCGTTGCGATCGCATTTTCAAAGCGCTCTGCATCCCATCCGTCGGCGAGTTCTCCCCAGCCGCTACTGCTGCTGGTTCCTTCACTAAGTTTGCTGAAAAATGCGGCATCTCCCATCGTTGCCCGCAGTCTTTGAGCATCCTGGAAGAGACCCTCCGCGAGGTAAACGCCTGGAATGGGAGCATCAGGGTGAGTTCTGCGGATGTAATCGACGTAGCCCCCCAGGATGCCAGATTCCATATCGGGTGCCCCAATCATGTGGTAAGGCACCAGCAGGAAGGTTTTGCCTGTGATCCAGTCGTTGTGTTTTGTGATCACAGGAGCCAACTCTTTAATGCCTCGCGCTTCGGGCACCCCTTGCAGAATTAGATTCAGCACTGCCATGAAGTGGCTTTTACCGCTGCCGAAGCTGCCGTGCAGGTAGCTGGCCTTGCTGCTGTTGCTCTGTAGGGAACTGCGAATGAAGCTAAGGGCGTTGTCAAAGCAGTCCTTTAACTCTGGAGTGACGACATAATCCCGCAGGGTTTCTTCTGCCTTGTTGACTCCTTCGGTGAGTCGTAGAACGAAATCGCCTTTTTGAACTCGTTCGGGAATATGAATCAGGTCTTTGATCAGAGTCATGGCTGCTTTTCCACGCGACGTTATGGATTCGGAGAGAGTTGGAGTGCTTGAACCAGAGCATTATTCAACTGTTTTAGTTGAGCAGCACCCAGGTTGCCAAGTTTTCGAGCTAATAATCGACGCTCAAGCGTCGCAATGCGAGTCACCCTGACTTTTGAAATGACTTTGAGTCCTGTTTGTTGAAATTCTGGGTTAATCGGGTCCAGGACAAATTCACCCGGATAGAGTTGGGTCACATCTTGTGAAGAAACAAAACATAGGGTGACATCCTGCCCGTTGGGATCTGCCCACAAGACGATCGCTGGACGAACCTTGGTTTGGCTCAAGTCTGTAAATGGGAAAGGAACCAATACAACGTCACCTTTGTTCATGGGAGTAATGGTTCCCCATCTGCAAGGGTATAAAGATCAGGCTCATTCTCCAAAAATCGAAAAGTTTCCCCCGTTTCTGCCAACCTCATTAGTTCTGGGGTCGAAGGTTCTGAATAGGACAGCAAGAGCTTTTCTCGAATGAGTGCCTGTTCTTCTTCCGAAAGGGAAAAGATAACTTGAATGATTGAATTGACCAGTTGAGTATTCATGCTTTGACTCTAATTAGCACCAACAAGATCGTTTGCTCATGACTGTGCTTCGTCTGGTAAAAATGCGTTGTCCATCACTTCATCGAGAGAATAGGGACAGGTCGCCGGAAAGGTTTCGTAAGGTAACTCGGTTTCTTTGACAGCCAGGTTTAGCCCTGACTGGTAGGCAAGGTCTAATGCCTCTGCAAAGTAGGGTTTTAGGCTGGGGTTTTCGGTGAGTAACAAGCTCACCTGATCTCGTTGTTCGCGGATGGTGGCTAACCAGCTATTGCTACGTTGGGAGGGTTGAAACTGCCATTTCAGCAGATGCCCTAATAAGATACTTAAGCGGTTTCTGAGTTCCTGTCGTTCCCGTCGTCCCAAGTCTTCTAACTCCTCAATTAGATTTTCGACATCGAGTCCATGCCATGCCTGACGTTTCAGCAGCTTAACCTGCTGCTGAGTCCAGGCGTGGAAGTCAGTTTCGTAGAGTGGTTTCAGGTTGGGCTGTGTCATGGGGCTATCACCTCCTTATTCTTGATCTTAGCGACGGCGGCGGGTGGTGCGCTTAGGAGGTTCCCAGGCGCGGATCTCGTCCAGGGTCTTATCCATCTGGCGGGCTTCGTCGTTGATAAAGCCCTCAAAGTAGTCGCCCATGTTTAGCCCGTATTGCGGGTTGAGGTCGTTGTGCCATTGTTTGAGCCAGGGCAACAGCTCGATCAAGCAACCCAGGAGGGGAATCAGGCGTGGGTCATCTCGACCTCCTAACCGCTCTTGCACATCGACGTAGTAAGCACTGATGGCGAGGGCCAGTTGCAGATGGTCGTAGCCAGCCCAAGCAATGGGCAGCAACCCATCTACGCCTTCGCAGTAGGGGAAGCTGACCCAGCGTTCTTTGGGTACGTCGAGTTTGCCGCGCAGCCGCCAGTAGTTGCTGGTGAGGAAATCGGCACTGATGTACTTGGGTGGAACAGGAATGTTGCCAATGGTTTGTTGTTTGAGTTGTTTGGCGGCGAGGATGTCGAGATAGTCGGGATGCTCTTTGGGAAGTTTGATGCGGGCATCGATGGCATCTTCTTGTCGCTGGAGTTCCCAGGTGGTTTCCCATTCCTGGCGTTTGCGGAGTCCGGTGGCTTTATAGCGCAGGACGGGCAGGAGGGGAACGCTTTCGGCTTCGACCAGTTCGGTAACGAGTTTGAGAACGTCGAAGGCATCGTTGTCACGATAAAGCGCACCGACCTGCATGAACTCTGTGTCTTTGCTGGCAATTTCAGCTAATTTGGCGATCGAGATGATTATGCCCGTGTTATCAGGATCAACAATTTTTGCGGTTGGTTTGCCTTCTTCATTCATTCGACCATCGAAGTCAAAGTAGCTTTCAAGGCGATTTAACAACCAATCTTGTAAAGCTCTTTCGAGTTGAGATTCCCAAGGTTCTGTATTCCAACGACGTTTATATTCGGGTTGCTCAATCAGTGCAATATTTTTATCACTTTCAATGATTTCTATACGTCGCTCAACCAGTTTTTTGTAATCGTCTGACCACTCTGCTGGAAGTTCTGTGGTTGGAGTAGAGCCATGTCGCTCAAACCATGTCGTTTCTAACTCTCCTGCTGCCATCTTACGAGCCATGACAATTTCAAAAGCTCGTTGACCTGGTTTGATTGGCGGAGGAGCATCACTGTAAGTTAAGTCTTCATTCAATAATTGATAGAGTTGATAACATTGCCAATCAAGCTCTTCCTGTTGAGAAATTAGATTGCCAAGAGCCTGGACAGAACCTATTTGCAGTGATTGAAGAGTATCTTTACTAGGGGCAATTCTAATGGATGCTTTTATAGGATTACAATCAGCAAACCTGTTTGCATGAGCTTGTAGGATCTTAACCCGTGAAATAGAGCCAAACGGTACTAATGGAAATAACTTAAGCTTTGAACCATCAATTTCATATCGTGGCTCCCACTTCTCATCTCCGATTCCTCCCCCAATTCCCCCATTGCCTTTGTTCGTCATAACTTGTTTCATCCAGAAACAGGCAGTAGAACTATTGAGCAGCCCAAGCAATGCTAAATGCTCTGCTTCAGTGGCATTTGCAGGCAATTTAATAACTGGAGCTGATTGTTTGAATACTTTGTCACCACAATCGAGAACAAAGTGGTTGTGGGTGGCAATAAAAGCAAAGGCGATCGAATTTGGAACTACAAATCTGTGACTGAGGAAGCGGTTCCATTCCCACCATGTACGATTTAACTCTCGATGATCGCCGCCTAGTTCACGTCTACGCCACAGATTCTCCTTATGTACCCAAAGAAAACGGTGAACTGCTAAACCTTCTTCCTCGTTAACAGGTTTTAGACTTTTGTCATACGGGAATAAGACGTATTCTGGATTCTCTATTCCCCAATCTCGGATATGTTCCCCCTGAACCATTGTTAATTGATGTTCTGGTTTGACTCCATGCCTGGGTAGCACTTTAGGAGGCATTAGATAAGTGTCATCTGCACGAGTTAAACACAGTGAGCATATTGTTTCAATGTAGTCTTCCAGCTTTTTGTCACTTAAGTCTTCGATGAGATTTTTTAATTCAGTTGCTCCACCACCACCAATTGACCAGGGATGTTTATAAAACTGCTCACGCGATGAATTCGCAACACTAATATATGCACTCTGCGAATCTTCTACATCTATTTGTTTTAGAATTGCCGACCAAACTAACCCTTGTGCTGGATTATCCGGTGTACTAGGTTCACCACGGATTCCCATTACAGTACGAATCGTACTCGTAAGAGGATTGCGATTTTTCCCAAACAGAATGACAGTAGGCGTTCCATGTCCTGGAATATATGCACCGCTCGTATCAATTACATGAGTTAGATCGACTGTTGGAAAGAACTCCTCAATCAGTTTCTTGCCAAACTCACGTTTCATGAAACTGTTGGCAGTAATCTGTCCTGTAAAACCGCTATCTACAGCTAAATCAAAAATTCGTTCCATAAACGGAACGGCTAACGAATACTGACGATAACAAGCTGCATAACGTCTTCGATAGGCTTCATTTAACGCCTTGTCCTTCGGCACAATGTACGGTGGATTGGCTACTACTGCGTGATATCGTCCTGGTTGCAAAATCCGATTTAACGCCTGAACATCTTCACTACGAGAGTAATGTGGGTTTAACTCCAACAAACTCCCTGCTCCATGCAGCAAAGAATCCCCACACGCCAAATTAAACTGAAAACTGGGCGCATTCTTTAACTTCGTCAGCCCTTCTGCTCTCAAAGCTGTCAACAACAACCGAAACCGAGCCACTGCAACCGCAAAAGGGTTTACATCCACCCCATGCACACTATCTAACGCTCGTTGCGCCAACGCTCTTACATTCGTTCCCGGTTCCTTTCGTTGCCATTTATCCAAAATTCGCGCAAATGCCCCCAGCAAAAAGTGACCGCTACCACAGGCAGGGTCAATCATGCGAAAGCCTTCTAACCCAAACTCTTCAATGGCAGGGTCGAGCGTCCGGTCTAAGATAAACTCTTCTACAAAAATCGGCGTTTGCAATAGCGCATACTTCTTCCGCGCCGATTCCGACAAATCCTGGTACAGATCGCCTAAAAATCGGGTATCCCAGTCTGGGTCAGTAAAGTCATGCACCAACTGTCCTGTACCCGGGTCAATCCGTTGAAAGAAGCGTAACAGTTCCCCCGCTGCATCTCCACTTAACCAGTTGGGCAACTCCCAAACCAAATTTTGCGCCCCGAAAATCTCGGCAACCCCCGGCAGCTTTGTCAACCGCTCAAACCCATGCAGCAGATATTCCCGATCGGTTTCCGTTGGATGCTCCCGAAAATATAGCTCATGCTCATCTCGCGCCTGCTGCAATCGCTCCCCAACACCGGACAACAGCGGCGCATCGATTAGCTCATTGTCTTCCAGAAACCGAACAAACACTGTGTTCAGCACCCAGGCAACCGCCATCTGAGTGGCAAAATCCGATCGCCATTGTTCAAAACTCTGGGCAGTGCGATCGGCTTTCTTTGCCTGGTCATACTCCTGCCGCAGAGTCCGATCCACCTCTGACACTTCTGCCGCCTCACTCCGGGCTAATAAATCTGTCTCCAGCTTGCGGAGCAGGGCTTGTAAATCCGAGAGCAGTTGGGGGCGGTTGATCATCGTTTGGGGCTTTATTGGCGAGTGTACTAAGCTATCTGACTGATGGCAGGGTGCCCTGGTTGCCAAAGTTTCCTGTCACGGCACTTAACATTTCACGACCTGGCTCCTGTAGTTGATTAGTAGTTACTTTTGTTGAGCTGAGGCGATCGCACCAGTTTTGTGCCCATTGCTCGACCGATGTCCATTACGAAGCCACTGCTCTGGGATGCGTGCCCGTTGCCCTGGGCTGAGTAACGGTACTGCCTCGCCATCAATCACTGCTTGTTGATCATTCGGCAGGAGCAGCCACAATCCCGGAATACCATCGGCTCGACCGACCTTTTCTCGCAGTCGCTCCAGCATTGTCATCTGGTTATACCTTGCCAGCAATCCGGTGTAGATCAATAAGACGGTCTGGTTAGTCCCAGACAACTGGGCTTCTACCAGCGGCATCGCTCTCCCTACCAGCAACATCAGCTTGTCCCAATCACCCTGGTCGGGCAGCGCATCCGTTTTCAGCACCAGCTCCCAATCCACCCTGGCCTTCTCCGCCACCTGCCGCAGCGTGTCAATGAATAACCCCTCAAAGTCCACCAACTTCACTGGGAAGCGACGGCACAGCTCTGTACAAGCTAGCTGATATTTCTGCGGATGCACCAGCAGCGCCAGGAATGCCCCCTCCCGAATGCCTCGTTGGAGCCGTTCCTCAAACTGACGGGCATCCGCAATCTCTGGCGTCATCTCTCCTGGTTCCATCTGACCCGGTGCAGTTGTGAATCGAGTGAGGAAGGTACTGCTTGTAACCGAAGGGAGTTCTTTAACCTGACTGACATAACAGCCTTGCCCATCGTTTGCTCGCTGATCCCAAACCAGGTCTGGTGTAATCTCTTGGATCAAACCATCAAGCGCGGGGCGATCGGGCAGGGGATCTGCCTCAGGATACCTGCTGCTCACCCGCTGCCGAATTTGTTGCACCGTGAGGGAGGGCACTCCAAATAAAGCGCCTTGAGAAAGTCGGAGGGCGCGATCGGCAGCCATTCCCCGCTGGTATATTTCTTGCCGACTGGAGACGGCTGCCTGCCGGGATACCGCTGCTGCCAAACGCAATAGACGATTGTCTGTCATATTGCCGATTATCGTCCTTGCCCCTACAGGAGGCTTGACATCCCGCAATAGCTGAATTACCCGCACAGGGGAAACCAGCGGTTCTTCATTGGCAAGTTGGTCGGCAACCTCTCCTAATCGACGGGCATAATTCGCCAGTTCTGAGCTAACTGCCACAATGATTTGGTTGCCATCTCTCTGAATCTGAAAATTAGGACTCACCTTTGTCCGTTCTGCTTCCACCGCTGCTCTCAGCACAGCCCTGGCATAGCGGATGCGGAGTTCCTGGTCTTCTTGAAGCGAACCACGAGCGACCAGGATGGCGATCGCCAGTTCTGACGCAGACATAACGCCACCCGCCTGCTTCAACATCTCTGTTAGGTCACTCCGTAATCGGGTGACGGATGGATCTTTTACCCATTTCCGCTGCAATCTGCCGACCAGTTGTCCAATCCTGCCTCTGCTTAAATCCAGGTATCGCGCAATCTCTGCCTGACTAGCCCAGGGCATCTGAAATTCCGCATCCAAGCCGAGAAGGGCGTTCAATGCACGGTGAGCTGAATCCCCTTCCTTAGCACTCGTTCTGGTAATTCTTTGTAGCAATCGATCTACATCGAGCTTGCCAGTTTCAGGGCGATCGCCATCACTACTAACCTCACCCTCAAGATCATCGGGGTTGCTCGGCGTTCCCAGGCGCTTTCGCAACAGCTTCAATGCTGTGTTAATTTCTCTTCGAGTGAGATGGCCTACTCCAGGCAAACGTGCCAAAAATCTAGGCGGAGCTGTTAGCAAGTCTCGGACGGTAAGGATGTTAATCCGATCCAGAGCATGAGTCGAGCGCGCCCCCAACCCAAGTTCCAGAATAGGGGTATCGAAGGTCGCGTTTGCTAAAAGTTCCTGTAGAACGGATTCATCTTCAGCATCCAACAATGAGCCGGGTTGCTCAATGCCTTCAAAGCAATACCTCCAAGCACGCAGCATTTCCTCGGCATTGTCAAACCGCTCCTCTAGACTGCGTCGAAATGCTTTTTGGAAAAATTCTGATAGCCTGTCTCGCAGAGCCGCTTCAAACATCTCCGGCTCAATGGTAATTTCGCAATCCAGATAGGAGGGATCGCTATTACCGTCTCCCCAAATTGGGAGTGTCCCAGTTGCCATCTCATAAAGCGTAGCCGCCGCTGCATATCGTTCTGCGTAAAGATCCCAACGAGGTGGCCTACGCAGTGGCAGTAGTGGTTCGAGATACCCTGTAGTTCCCGCTCGGATATTATCGATGGGTGTTCGTGATAGGGAAAAGTCAAACAAAATCAGATGGAGCTTGTCACCTCGTCCTACTTGACCGATCGCAATGTTGTCCGGTTTGATATCCCGGTGAGCAATCCCCTGTTCCTCCAGGTAATTGACAACTCCCAGAAGGTCCTCGCCAAATCGCTGCAATAGGTCGATGTGTAACCGCCCTTCCTTCCGCAACCGTTGACCCAACGTTTCAACATGAAACTCATTCTTGCGCTGCACCAGGACAGGCTGCATTAAGAATGCTGCCCGATTCCCAATCTCTACCGCTCCCTCAAAATCTACAATATGGGAATGTCGGAGTTGACCTAACACCTCAGCTTCATTCTGCAAACGTTGGTTATGCTCCGGGTCATTGGCAACCTTCAGGATCAATTCCTTACCCTGATGCTCAACCAGTAGCCCAATGGAAGAAGCACCTTGCCCCAATCGTTTAACCACCTTAAAGCCACCCGGAAGCGTATCTCCCTGTTGGGCATCGTTTGGATTCTCAACCAGATTATGATCCGGCGCGGTTAATTCCTCCTCAACCTTGTCTAATTGGTTGAGAAAATCAGTGACCGTCTCCGTTCGGTAATCAACAACCGGATGGGTACTCTCCTGGACTAAAGCTTGAAGGCTTTGGGGCGCACCGTTTAACACACTGCTAATCTGGAGTCCCTTCGTTTCCCGGAGCTTTTCACCCAGCTCTAAACCGTTTGTTGCCGGAGCTTCACCCGCAAACAGCAGAAAGGCGATCGCCCCTAACGAAAAGATATCCAGATGCTCCCCCAAGATGTTGGGATCGGCGATCGCTTCAGGCGCAAGATAAGCAGTACTGGCATCATCAACTAGTCGATCCACATGGGTCGTAGCCGTAACTTCTGGGGAAGTACCAGAGGCGGAGGAGCCTGCCCGATATCCTGACTGCCAGTTAAAGACTTTAATCTGAGGACGGTTTGGCTGAGGTTCAACCACCACAATACTTTGTGGACAAAGACCCCGGTGAATTGCTCGCTTCTCATGGGCAAAGCGAATCACCTCAGCGATCTGTCGCATCAGGTCTAACCGTACATCAACGCTGAGTGAGTCTTTCTTCTGCGCCAGGTAGTGATCCAGGCGAATCGATCGAGGATCGTACTCCAACGTTAGGGCAGGCCCCAGCTCATGCTCAGTGAAACCAAAGATACGAGGTATACCGGGATGCTGAAGCGTTTCCAAAATGTGGAACTCTCGCCTTGCTGCCCGATCAATTCTGTTTCGATCCGATTCGGCAGCTTCTGTCTTAACTAAGTAGAGCCGCACCCGACGCTTAGTATTCGACAATTGGGCATGAGTCGCCTGCCAGTCCTGATAGCCTGGTCCTTCATCAATGCTCTTCTCCAGAACATAGTCGCCTACCTTCCGCTGGCGTTGGGAAGGACGTATCCCGGCCTGCTCCATTGCCTGATGGATCATTCTCAAGGTAGGGCGATCGAAGGTTCCTCTCGGTATCGGATCCACTCCAGGGCAATCGCGTCGTTTAATGGCGGCAAGAATCCCTGAACGAGCAGGTACATCGCCATCTGAGGGGCGATCGCGTAAGCACACACGATAACGAGCAGTTCCCGCTAACTCACATCGTAGTTCGGGAGCAGAACAAAAAACCAACGCTTCGATAAATGGGACTTGACTGCGCTGTCTACATGCTCGCTGCCTCTCCAAGAGGGAGCGTAATTTCTTCGCCTTCCGGTTTGCAGCAATGAGGGGATTATCGACTGTGTAAAGCCTACCGCCATGCTCCCATGTCCAGGTTCCCGCATCTCCAGACAACTTCCCAGGACGGCTTTTTATTTCGATCAGAAAGAATCCCTGAGGGGTAAAGACCAGCAAATCGACTTCATTAATACTGCCATCAGTGGCAATAAACTCAAAATTGCTCCACGCCCGATAGGACTCTAGAGAGGGGAAATTCCTACGAACAAACTCCAGGGCTTCTCGTTCCCAGGCAAAGTTCGATTCTGTAACTGTAATCCAATTCGACTGGTTACTCATTCCCTGCGTCGGTTACGGGTCTGACTGAGCGTTAGCCAACCTGGATAGTGACCAGAGGTTTCTCCGCTACTAGATTATTCCATTGCTAGGCTACCCAAACCGCAAATTGGTTACCAACAAATTTAGTGACGTGAGATTAGCGACGAAGAGTGTGAGACGCGACAGTCAGGGGCAGAGTCATTCTTTTACGCCCGTTTCCTGCGAGGGGACACAGGCCAATTATCTTGTGTAACGATTCCGCAGAGTTACACAAGACCTTGCTCCGATTGCCCCGTAAAGAGACTGGTGCTGCGCTATTCTGGGAAATTTATCGTTTCAGTCGCTTGTTTGTTCCCAGAACTATCTGCCTCAGTCGAATTATTTTCTCCTCGACCAGTTGCCGTTGCTGCTCCAATTGCTCCCCCTGCCTCCCCCGCTCGATCGCCCCCCTCACCTCCCCAACCACCCGATGCGACAGGTGCTTAGTCCTGACCTTCGGCTGTCCTGACTTTCTCCGCTCCCCAGTCAGCCACCTCAATTGATAGTAGGTGTACTCCTTGCCACCCTTATATTTCGTGTACGGCTCAATCCACATATCCCGATACACCTCCCCCTCCTGCTCGATCGCCCGAATCTCAGCCCCAATCCGATCGCACTCCGCTTGCAGCTCACCCAAAGCATCCAGGTAATCCCGTATCCAACCAAGTTCTGGGAACATCTCAAGATCAATAGCGACCACATTTCCCAGAACTCTAGGCGAGGCAGATCCACCAACCGAACCAAGCTCAGCCATATCAGACTCAGAAACCAGCATTGATAAACAGACCCACGACAACGGTGGGTTCTAAAGGTGAAAGGGAGGGGCGATCGCCATCTTGTGTAATAACCCGAATAGCTACACAAGAATAGAAGGCAAAAAGCGATCGCCATCCCTAACGCGATCGCCCCTAATCAAACCGACTAAAACGGCAAAGCCTTCTCGTACAAATCCTGCGAGACTAAGACAATCCAGTAATCGCCTCGATAGCCCAGAGCGATAGTACCGATGCCAAACCGCTCCTGGTCAATCTCCCAGTTCTGAAAACATTGGAGAACGGTATTCAAATTGGAACTGCGAAGACAGGAGACAAAAGTGTCCTGACTGGAGACGGAGCGGCAACCCTCCACATACCCCTTCAGGTAATTGAGATTGTTCTGAAACTGAACATGGGGGACGCGACGGTACAGACCATCCCTAAATCCGGCGTTGAAAATTTGGTCGGGCGCGGGCGGAATGCCGCGTCCAAATTCTCCTGGTATCATATGGTGAAGACCTTTTATAGGGTTAACTGGGAGCGATCGCTTGCCGTGGAAAGTTGGCGATCGCTTTTCCATTTGTGCCCTCTGCATTTTTCAACCAGGCTTGGGACTGGCTAAGGCTGCATTACGAAAGAGACTTGCCTGATAAGTCAAGCCAAGCCAAGTCCTTCTGCTTTTCAACAGATCGAATCAGGGAACAGGCAGTTGCTTGAAGATCAAAAAATTGCTGCGACAGAGCAGATAGGGTTTGCAGGACTTAGTAGCACGGAAGAACAGGCTTTATTTGCAGAAGGAGCAGCCATTTTGACTTGGTGCTTCAGCTACTCCTCTACTTTGACGTGTGGGGCTACACCCTTTGATTGCAGGTACATAGCCATTGCTTGCTCAAGAGCTTCGGCAATAGTGATGTCTTCACTGGTGCAGAAGGTCTTGAACTGCCTCACTAGATTCTTATCTACGTGTCCCGAAATCTGCTGATAGTCGGGGCTTTTTCGCCTGTCTACCAAAACTCCCTCTTTTTGCATAGCTCTCCTCTCAATTCAATCACAAGTGTTCGGAATCTCAAGAACTCCGAATATCTAAATATCTAAATATCTAAATATCATGCTACCATCCTTCGTAAGGAACCGGATCATTCCGTTCAAGATTTGGACAAATCCGGTCGAAACCTGAAGATTCAGTAAGAAAGGCGGAAATGATGAATTACCAAGACTTTGAGGGGTTTGAGACCCCTGGCTTTGCTATGAACGGACACCTCCCGGACACCTCCGAAACAGCACTTTCGGATGAACAACCGGAGGAGATCCGGACAGAGACGGACTACCGCACCTGGAACTGGTTAGAAGCAGCAACAGAGATTGGCATCAACGAAAGCACTCTACGTAAGGTCTGGTGGGAGGAAGATCTGGAGCCAGTCTTTCGTCATTGCCCCACCCCGCTACGAGTAGTTGCCCGCACCGTCAAAAAATCTGGCCGACAGATTGAGGAATTCACCCCCTTTGGAATTGAGGTACTGAAAGCCTTCAAAGCCGCCAAAGAGAAGGGAGATCGGGCAGTCGAAGTCTTTTTGGCAGAGGCAAAAGCCAACTATCCTGCCCCTGAACCCGCACCTGCCTCACCCCCACCTCACCCCCGTTCCACCCCCACAAACGTGACGGTCGAAGTCCAGACGGGGAACCACAACATCGTCATCTCTCCCCCTGAACTGCCGCAGATCTACTCACTTGAGAGCTTACGAAACGTTGAATCCATCGAAATCGAAGACCCTCTTGCGCTTGCCAGCCAGTTCCTCGAAGCTGCTGACCAGCTCCAGGCGGCAATGGAGCGAGACATTCAGCAGCGTGAGCAGAAGCTCCAGCAGACCCGACAGGCCCAAAAAGCCGTTGCCGTCAAAGCTCAGGAACTCAAGTTAGAGCAGCGGCTATACCGGGATCGCGCCAATCAAGTTAGTGCTGCTCAGACCGAAGAGACCCAGGCACTGCAAGAGGCACTCACTACCCTCCAATCGCTGGGAAAGTCCACCCCCGCCAATGCTCAAGCTGGCTAGGGCTGATGGCGATCGCCCTCCTGCTCCTCCTTCTCTGGATCGCCCTCCTCCCCAAACCCCAGACCACCCCTGTTAATCCCCCAAAAGCTCACCCTGCAAGCTTTTGAATTGAGGCATCTCTCACCGCCTCCCTGTCCTTTACCCCCAAAAGGTTGCTTATGCTTGACCTGACGCAATACCGAGACTCCGTTCACGGTCTTTTGCTCCCCAGTGCCTACACCTTTGCCCTGCTTGGCACCAACGATTACCACATCCGCAAATACAGAGATACCAGGCTCTTGAGTGAAGGCGTGGACTTTGTAAAGTTCACCATTCAAAACACCCCCCGCATCTACTACACCCTGATGGGCCTGCAAAAGCTCTGTCAGCTTTTGGCAACGCCATCGGCAGTGCAATTCCATCAGCACCTGCAACAGCTTTTCCCGTCTCAAACCCCACCCCAACTCCCCGCAGTTGGAGCCAACCCCCGTCCGGTTAACTTCACCCTGCTCCAGGATGCTCTACTTGAAGCCCCTGCTCCTGAAGCCAACCCCTTTGACCCGCTTGCCCCTGCTCACCTCCTGATGAACGTCCCTCAACCCGCAAACCCCTCCTCCCCTGTTCATCACCCGGCAGTGGACTGGATTGCAGAGGGAGTCACCAGTCGGCTTGAGCTGGTGCTGGCCCAGCAATCACTCTCTCCTTCAATGCCCCAAAAGTCAGAAGCAGAGTGGGTTTTAGAAGGACAAAGGCTGATGATGGAGGCGATCGCCACCGGGCAGGACATGGCCTTTGAAGGCACTGAACGGGGTGCAGGCATTGTTCAAGAAACAGCAGATCGCCAGCAAGACCCGCTGGCAATGCGGCTCTACTCAGTGGCTCTGGTTTGTGGATTGTTTCTTCTCGCCATCATCACAGCAGGCGTTTACTCCCGGCTTTTTGCTCAAAGACCCCAGCCAGTCTACCCACCGTCTTTTCAGGCAGTTCCACCCCAAAACCCTTAAATCACACGGCTTTTAACTCAAGGAGATAATCCAAATGCCCATGAGTGAAATTGATTTCAAGCTTCAAAAAGAGCAGGTTGAGGGCGGCATTCGAGAAACCAAGCTCGATGGCTACCGCGCAGATCTAGAGAAAGAGCGCCTGGTCACCCAGCGCAAATGGGTGGAGGTGGAGATCGCACAGGAAGAGTTGACCCATGCCAATCTCAGGCTCGATACCGCCCGCGAGAAAACAACGCAATTGAATTTGAGGCTCCAGATGGCAAGAATTGAAGCCCAGGTGCTGGAGGTGGATCTGGACATGAACCAGCACCAGCTCACCGCCAAAAGCATGGAGCGGGAACTGCAATTTGGGCTACTCACAGAGAAGCTCAGAGGCATGGACTTACGCCTCTCTGAAGCACGGCAGGACAACGAGAACCTCAGGCTTGAACTCTCTGCCCGTGGCTTTTCTGCCCTGCCTGGAAGCTTTTCTCTGAAGCAAATCCTGGAGGTAGACGTATGACGACTCGAATTGCAGTTGGCCTGGTGGCTCTGCTTGCAGCCGCTCAAGTGGTGCAGGCATTGTTCTGGGTGTGGAGATCGCTCCCCCAAGAGGTGCTTTTGCTCACCCTGTTTGTGATGGCTGTAATGAGTCTTCTGGCTTGGGGAGAGTGGGTGCGCTGGTTAAACCGTCAGCCCAACGAATGGCGCACCTTTACCTTAGATCGCTATTTGCCCCTGGCAATGGCGGTTGTTGGTGTGCTGCTGGGTGTCTGGTCATCCACACAGTAAAAGGAGGATCTGGGGTGCAGTACACCACTCACGCTCACATTCAAAAACGGTGGACGGTGCTTCTGATTGCAGCCGGGGCAACGATCACGCTGGGCTATTCACCCCCCAGTTCCTATCTCAAAGCCTCTCTGTGGCTTTTGAGGACAGTAACGATCGCCTGTGTCTTCAAAGTGTTTTGTGACCCCGAAGATGACGACAGCGAGGCTTTTGAGGATTCAAAAGGGGTAACCAGCAACCCCAAAGAAACGATCGCACGTCTTCAGGCACTGGTCGCCCAACTCCAGCAGCAGCACAGCCAGCAAAAGACCGAACTATTGCGGGCACTGCACGAGGACAGGACGGCTCTTGCCACCCAATCCAGTCAGCTTCAGCAGCAGTGGCAGCGGATGGAAGCCCAGGCACTGCACTTAGAAACCCAGAAGCGTCAACTGCAACTGGAGCGAGGGCGGCTCCAGGAGTGGGCAGAGGAGCAAAGCCAGCAGATCCAGAAATTGCAAACTGAAGCTCAAGTGGCGATCGAGTCCCGGCAAAAGCAAATCGAGGAGCGGCTTTTGGCGGAACGGGAGCGGATTATCGAAAAATTGCAGCAGGAGTGGGAGGCGCTTCAGGAGAAGGCAACAGGGGAGATTACGGCCAGAGACAAGGTAATTGCAGACCTACAGCAGCGTCTAAAAGACCTGACGCTGCTGGCCCACACCTTGCAAAAGCCGGATCTAACCGAGGGCATGAGCGAAGAAGAACTGCTGGCCGACCGGGTGATTCGCTTTCTCTATGAAAATGGCGTCATCGTCAAAAACCCACAGGTCAAGCCTTTGGGGGGTGCCAAGTTTGAGCTGAAGTTTGAGGTGCTCTCTATTGCACCAGGGGCACAGGAGAAGAACCAGTACGCCACCAGCCTGCTCGATGCCTATAAGCGCATCTCTGACAAACTGGTGGACGGGATTCCGGGCGTAGTCCCTGGCTGTAAGACCCGACCGACAACGGATATCAGCAACCAGCGGATTACCCTCAAGATCGACACCTCTGGTGTGGACTGGGCAGCGCAGGCCCGTGCAGCCCAAAAGCCTCAGATTGTGGAAGCGGGTGTCGATTGGCTGCTGGAATTGGTCAGCTACGGCAACCACTTTCGGATCACAGGCCCAACGGACTCTGGTAAATCTACTCTGGCTGATAACCTGGTCGGTGCATTGCGCCTTGAGTTTTCAGCACTGGGTCTTACCACCGCTGACCCCAAATACCCCTTTACCGAGTGGACGACCTTTACTCCCCAGTACAAGGGCATCCACGAGTGTTTTGCAGGCGTCTTTAAGCTGGAGAAGCTCATCACCTCAAGGTTCGCAAAAGCCAGACTCAACGCCGATTCAGGGCAACCGCTCCCTGAATTTGAACCAGAACTCTTTGCCCTTGATGAAGCGGAGATCTTGATGGATGAGGCACGGGCGATCGACGATGCCAATCCACCGAAACGAGGTGAGGTGAAGCTGCAAAAGAAGCTCACCCGTGCCTTAAGAAAAGGCTTAAAGCTGGGGCGAGGTCTGACCAAAAAGCGGGGGAAGGGTCTAAAGGTGCTCTACATCGCCCAAAGCCCCCTCTGTATGCGATTGGGCTTTCACAGAGATGACTTTGATCAGTCGGTCAATCTCTTCATTGGGGAGAACATCCCCCGTGCTCTTTTGGAGGAACTCAAAGGCAAGATCACCAGCGCTCAGCGAGACTTTTGGCTGGAGCAGTATCACCTGAGGCTTGAGCGGGGCGACCAGTATTTCTGCCTGGTCAAAGTGCCTGCCAGCGCCGGGAAGCAGAGCCTGTTTATTGCTACCATGCCTGCTCCTGGAGCCTATAAACCAGAAGGAATTAACCTGACGGATCTGGCAGAGCCAGAGGATCTCAAGGACTTTGATGTTCTGAAGTACCTGGCGGAAGCAGAGTTTGTCGTGGATGACGATGAGGAGGACGACCTGGCAGAGGAGGAAGAGGAGGGACACCAGGGGCGATCGCCCGCTCAGGCGGATTTAGAGCGACTTGAGGCCGAGTTTGCGATGAGTTCGCCCGACCTCTCTACCCTCTCTTTGCAGGCACTGGAGTTATTGAGGTATGTGTTTGCCCAGGGGAGCCACTATGCCGTTGAGGGCTGGTTCTCGGTTGCAAAATTGCGCGACGGGTGGGCACGGAACCGTCAGATCAATGCTGAAGGGTTAAAGACCCTGCTGCGGGAGATCAATGCGCTTGGAGCCGGGGAGTTTCAAGCAGGCGGTGAACGGGAGTGGCGACCCACCATCTCCTCAGAGTTCCTGCCTCCGACCAATTGATGAATTCAAGTTTTAACCGTCATTTGCGAGGTCTGTCATGAACCAGTTCATTGGGTCTTTCACCAATTTTCAAAGGGGCGATCGCGCCTTCAACGCTCATCCTGGGGAGCTGGTGCCCGTGGGTGCGATCGCTGCTGGGGGAGCGGGGGGCGATCGCGCCTTCAACGCTCATCCTGGGGAGCCTGTATCACTCCCCGTGGGTGCTACGGGCTTTCCCCGTACCCCTCAAAGGTAAGTGCGATCGGCATTACGGGGTTTGAGCCGATGAATCAAGGGAGTACGGGGAAATCACGAGAATTGCTCAATTTTCCTCAAAATTGCAGAATGCACAATTTTTCCCCGTACCCCCGTACTCGTTGCAGTATCGGTATTTCAGCACCCCGTGACTATCCCCGAACGATTGAACAATTCTCCGAATTCTATGGGTTCCCCGTAAGGATCTCCCGTACCCCGAATCCATTTCCCCGATCTGCCGTTTAGAGCTTCAAAAGCCCATCAAACCGTCTATCAGTCTTTCTCACAGCAAATCGATTCACTTTGGGTCAGTCCATTAACGATTGAGGTGCAAGATGCAAATTCAAGATTATCTAGAATCTCTCAAGGGAACCAATCTCCTTTTGACGATCCTTGGAAGCAGTATCGCGGTAGTGATTGGCCTGATGATTGGTGGTCAGTGGTTTGGTCATAAAAACGTCAATGCCGCCACCATGCTGACACTGCCCAACCAACCTGCAATTTCTTCTCCACAACCCGTTCAGCCTGCGCCTGCGGCTATACCCCAGCAAAATGCTGCTGTTCCCGCTACGGGGTTCGAGACCCAGGTGAACGCCTGGAGCCTGATGATCAACACCTGCAACGGGCAGGCTGCAAATGCCAATCTCCGGCAGTTTGCCAGCATCAATGCACCCGTCGTTACCGTACTGCCCAACGGAAGCACGGTGAACCTGACAGGGATGACTGCAAACGGAGATGGCGGGGTGTGGTATGAGGCGATCTCCCCCATCGGTCAACGTGGATGGATCTCAGCTTGCTTTATTGGAGGCTAGTAGCCGATGGAGGAACAATGCTTTGAAAATTGGGGTTGGCAACAATTCTGACGAAAAGGGGTCAAATCCTGATTTTCTGCTCTCTTCGATCGCTGAGACCTGCATTCTTCCGTTAGAGCTTGCTTTTTCTGCCTGAGGATATGTTCAAAAAGGCGATCGCCACAAAACCTTCAGGGAGCGTGTTTCAGACGATATGGCCCTTTATCATTGGAATCGTTGCCATACCTCATCTGGGGAGCCAGGTGAAGGGCCAGGTGGAGGGCCAGGTGGAGTACCAGAGGACGTGCGATCGCCCCTGAGTGACGCTGAGCTGGAGCAGCTTGAAGCGGTCTACAACACAGACCCGATCGACTTTTCCATCCTCTCGGATCAGGCGCTGGAACTATTGCGCTACGTGTTTGGCCAGGGGCAACGCCATGCGGTTGAGGGCTGGTTCTCTGTTTCTAAGCTGCGCGACAACTGGGGACGCAACCGTCAGTTGAACGCGGACGCAATCAAAGCTTTATTGCGAGAAATCAATGCGCTTGGAGCCGGGGAATTTCGAGCGGACGAGGAGCGAGAATGGCGACCCACCCTCTCTCCAGACTTCCTACCATCGTTCACAGATTAATGTCTTTTATTATTTTTTGCATGAGGTGTGTAATGTTCGGTTTTTCTGGGAATTCTATCAACGGAAAAAAGGGCGATCGCCCTATTTGCCTCTTCAAAACGATTATTATTGCTGCGGCTACTCGATTATTCTTCACCGGAGTGCGAATTCCTTCCGGTGTCTCCGCCCGGTGTCCCCCCAGGTCTCCAAAAGTGGCTACACAAAAGCTACACGGGGAAAGGAAGAAGGGATGCGGTGCGAGCGTTCCGGTTACCGGACAGCAGCCAAATTTTGCCAGTTTTGCTCAAAATTGCAGATGTCATTTTCCGGGCGGTATCGCGGTGACCCGCTCACGCTCAGCGTTGCAGCTTACCGCGTCCCACCGGAATGCAAGATTTCTAAGTGGTGAATCACCGGATTTCCGGTGGGTTCACCCCAGTGTTTCCTGTTGATTAGGGTGTCTCTATGAACGCAAATCCATTCAAGTTTGGTTTAGATCTCTCGACGAATCAGCTTCTACTCCTGTCGGCTGGGAGTGTGGCGATCGCCCTTGGCAGTACGTTGGGCTATCTGCGGGCACAGCCCGGTACTGTGCGCACTCAAAGCCTGGTTCCATCCGTAACTATCAATCTCCCGGTTGCTCACCCCTCAAAGGCTCAAGCAGGATCAGTCTCGGCCCCAGGGGGAATTCCACCTCAGCTCTCCCCCACCCTTTTAACCGCTCAAAACCCTGCTCCAATTGGAACACCGCTTGTACTCAATACCTGTAACGGTGTCGAGGGTAATGCCAACCTGAGACTATCACCAACGAGCTGTGTCCTCGGTATCGTGAGCTGGGGGGAAACGGTGCAATTAACCGGGAACACCCTGCAAGTAGAGGGTCTCTGGTATGAGGCGATCTCCCCCTCTCTCGGTCATCAAATTGGGTGGATTTCTGCCTGCTTTGTCACTGGCTAAAAAAGCAAAAAGCTCCAGGTGAACCCGGAGCTTAGGTTATCGGATATCGAGCGAAGACTAACCAGTTCTTGTGTGGAAGGTTAGCTTTACTCATCCCGCTCAGAGTGAGGAACTCACCAGACCGGGAATACTCGCTGTGCCTATTCTAGTGGGGATTTGCAAAAGCTGCAACATTGCCCCTGGCCGCTGCATGGCGATTTTTCCAGAACCGCAACATGAACAGGAAAGAAGATGCAGCAACAGATGTTATTAGAAGTGGAAGTACAACGACCCCCAACGCCGCAGAAGATGACAGGGGAACCTGTGGGTGCGATCGTTCTATCAATGTCATTGGGATACTGCCGTGAATGTGGAGGGGCGATCCGGATTCCGGGTTTAAATGCTTCATTGTGCAGTAATCCAGATCGCACCTGCGGGTCGAGCGGCTGGGTGTCAAATCGGCAGATCGTCTACTCCAGAAAGGAGGCGGCATGACGACCCATTCGATTACCGAGCGGTTTGCTCCCCTGACGCGATCTGTCTCAGAGCTGCTCAACCATGCCACCCCTGCGGCATACAAACTGTGGGGGCTGCTGCGCCAGGAGCAGCGTCCAGGGGTGCTGTTCAATTTCAGCTTGAAAGAAGCGGCAGAGAAGTTGGGCTATTCCGCCCGCTGGCTCAGATCTGCGTTGGAGGAGCTGGTGGGGTTGGAGCTGGTGAAGCAACTGGAGCAGTGGTGGGGACAGCGCTACCAGCTTGTGATCTACAACCCCGGTCAGCAAATGGTGCAGAAAAATGGCGATCTCGGTCAGAAAACTTCCCAAATACAGGCTTCAAACCCGCATTCTGCCGTACCAGATCATAGAGATCTCGAAGAGATCAGACATGGTGTTGAGATGGACAGGGGGGATGGTTGGTACACGCCAGTGGTGATGGAATCAAAGCCATCCGAGCCAATGATGGAGGCAAGCCCTCCAGCGCCAACGGTGGATGTCAGCGACGCCGACTTGCTATTTCAAGAAGTCACTCAAGTAGCCCCAGGGTTCAACCCCAAAGTGTTTGCCGACGCCCTGGCGCGGTTTGGGCGCACCCGGATCTGCAATGCGATCTCGGCTATCCAAGAGCAAGTAGCAAAGGGGAATGCTCGAAATCCAGCAGGAGCGCTTTATGCAGCTATTTTTCGAGGATTTACGGCAAACCGATCCAAGCCTGTAGAGAGGATTCCAGAGCCGATTGAGGCATGGTATCAGCCAGGAACCACAGAGGTGTTTGTTGCACCAGATGAGGAGCGATCTCGCTGGGAGCGTGAGACTGAGCGCAGGGAGGCGGAGTTCCGGCGATCGGTTGAGGCTGTTTCAGCCGAGGAGGATGTGTCACAGTTGTTGGTAGAGATATCGATCGCGATTCGAGAGTCCGGGATGAGTCGGGAGCGGGTAAAGGAGCTGCTGGAGGAGCGGTATAAGGCCAGGTCGCAGCAGTACCTCAACACGGAGCAATTGCGAGATTGGCTAAAGTTTCTGTGTTCTTCCAGGTTCTCCATCGTGCCCAGGTCAATTGATATAGAATCTGTGGTAGAACAAAGGAACTAGAATGTGACCAGTACTTTCGATGTTTGAAGAAGAAATCCAACAGCTTCAAGTGATGTTGTATCGGATTGTCACACTGCGAGTGAATTCTCCAGATAAGCGAGAGTACCAGCAGCAGGCTTACGAGTACAGTGCGATCGACTGGCTGCGATTTGAGGGGCGAAGGGATGAAGTTTGATTGGCAAACCTTCAACTACGTTGACATCCTCCCCACCCTGTAGAGGGATGGGGATTCCCAAAATCACTCTTGAGATTTCCTGCTTCTTCGCAGTTGCCCTCTAGACTCATGCCTAT
>JBIKWV010000145.1:0-8037 GCA_044356135.1 Elainellaceae cyanobacterium | reverse complement strand
TTAGTCAAAAGCCCAGATACAAGTGCAGAGGGATATCCTGTGCTGTAGTGTGCTGTGAATAGGATTTTGTTATGATGAGCACTGCCTGAAGGATAAAGGAGCCGGATCGTAAGCAGCATGAACATTTTCCATTGTTGCGTCCAAAAAACCGCGAGTCGCTGGGTGAAACTGGTGTTCTCCGACCCGCGTATTCTGGAGCAGTCCGGCCTGACGATTGTGGACTACGAATCGGAACTGCCCGGAAAGGTGGACGCCCGTCGGCTCACCGATCGCACCTATGATGAGCCATTCCCCGCTGACACGCTGGTAATGCCGCTTTACCTCAGCTACGGCAGCTTTTGCAGCATCCCCAAGCCTGACTCCTATCGCGCCTTCTTTGTCATGCGAGACCCCAGAGACATCGTGGTCTCCTGGTATTTCTCCGTCAAGTACTCTCATTCGGCGATCGGCAACGTGGGTCAGTTACGCAATAAATTGAACGACCTGTCGCTTCAGGAGGGACTGAAGTTTTCCATTGACAGTCTGTATGGCTATGGTCTGTTCGATTCGCTGGCCTCCTGGATTGAAGCGCCCCACGTAGACCCCAACGTGATGCTAGTCAAATATGAAGACCTCACCGGAAGCCGTCAGGTTGAAACCTGGCAGGCGCTGCTGGAGCACTGCAAAATTCCCGTTCCCCCCGACCAGATTCAGGCAGTGCTGGAGCGGTATAGCTTTAAAGGGTTATCGGGTCGGGAACAGGGTGAAGAGAACACCCAGTCTCACCTGCGAAAAGGAGTTCCCGCCGACTGGCTAAACCACTTTGATGACGAGGTGGAGGCATATTTCACAGAGCGAGTTGGGAATTTGCCGGAGCAGTTGGGCTATGGTTTGAGGGCGATCGCCCGCGAACAGCTCGATCGGCTGCAGGCTGAACTGGAGCGGGCAAAGGCAGTACAGCATCAGGTGGAGGCGGAGAAGGAGCAATTGCGCATCCGGATTGCGGCAATGGAAACCAGTAAATTCTGGAAAGCCCGACAGGCGTGGTTTTGGCTGCGGCAGAAGGCGGGCTTGCCCGGAGATTAATAGAGACGGCTATGCAACCACCATTCGACGAAAGCAGTTCATTCTCCTGGATTGACCCCGCCCCCCGGTTCGACCCGGCAGGAACTGAAGATCCCCCTGATGTCGCCCTGAAACAGGCGATCGCCGACCTGGAGCAGATGCGTCAGGTTCACAGTGCCACGCTGGTCAAGCTGGCCGAAGCGCAGAGGTCTCCCGAATCGCAAACAAAAAGCGATCGGGAGCAGCAGCTTGAAGCAGAAATTGAGCTGCTGCGCTCCAAAGTGATCAAAGAAATGAGCTACGTCCAGGAGAACTACTGGCAGCAAATTGTGCGCTTGACCGATGAGCTGCAACGGCTGAACCATCTGCGTGCCCACCTGGAGCGGGAGTTGGACTATCGCTCCACTTCCAAAGCTGCCGTCAGACAGATTATCAAAACGGCTCTGCGCAAACTGAAGCTGTTTGGGTTTATCTATCGTCGCTACGAGGCGTTTGTCCCGGTCTACAATCTGCTGTTTGGCGATCGCTGGAAACCCGCCACGATTGCCGCTGCCCAGGCTGCCGCTGCCGCTGCCCAGGCGAAAGCGCCGCCGCCACCGATTAATATAGATTCAGATCGGGTAAATGCCCTGGTGCTGGCTCGCAGCATGGGAATTGAAGTTCGCAGTGAAGCCGATTTAGAACGGCTTGATCATTTAGCCACGCTGACCCAAACGACCACCAGAGCGCTCTGCATCGCTCCAATCGAGCCACATCTGCCGCTGCTGTGTGCGCTGGTGAAACAGGGGGCAACAGTACAGTGCGTGGGATGTTCGCCCTCTGAGCAGCATGATGTCTGGCAGTATGAGATGGACACCACCACCCAGTCCCTTACGGAATGGATGATGACCACTCCAGATGTTTGCCTCGCCGACTACCAGGTGATCTGCCTGGATGCCACCTCCCGCGCTTCGCACACTGCTGAAGGGGATGTGACAGAGGTTTTCTCTCTGCTGCGGGGGCACCTGTCTCCTGATGTCCAGCTCATTTTCAGCCGCTCGACCGCATGACTGACCCACGCATCAATCTCGAATCTTTCCAGACCTCGACTGACCTGGGAGGCGTGACCATCTACTCTGGGGCGATCGCCACCTGGGTAGACCCCGTGCCGTCCCTGCCCCCCGAAGATGGCCGTCTGTTTCCCTGGAACTACCCGGTGCCGACGCTGCCGCCCACTCTCCCCTCCGGCAATCCCTATCCGAAGATTTCCGTCGTCACCGTCACCTACAACCAGGGCGAGTACCTGGAGGAGACGCTGCGCTCCGTGTTGCTCCAGGGCTATCCCAATCTGGAATACATCGTGCTGGACGGCGGTTCTACCGACCAGACCCCTCAAATTCTGGAGCGCTATCGCTCAGAGCTGACCTACTGCGTGAGTGAACCCGACAAGGGGCAGTCCGACGCACTCAACAAGGGTTTTTGTCGCGCCACCGGAGACATTCTGGCGTGGCTCAATAGCGACGACTGCTATCTGCCGTGGACGCTGCTGCGGGTGGCGATCGCTTTCGATACCTACGGCACGGATATGATTGTCGGCGGCTGTCAGATGCGGCGAGGCAATAGCCGTCTGCCCTTCAAAGTTCACCACAGCGCCCTACCCCTGAATCAAAAGGTGCCCCTTCCCCTGGAACGCCTGCTGGATATCGACAACTGCTGGCAGAAAGGCGAGTTCTTCTATCAGCCCGAAGTCTTCTGGACGCGCGATTTGTGGCAGCGGGCCGGAGGGCAGGTGCGCGAAGACCTCTACTACAGTATGGACTACGAGCTGTGGGTGCGGATGGCGCAGCAGGGAGCCACCATCACCCATATCATTGACCCGCTGGTGCAGTACCGGGTCCACCCCGACCAGAAGACCTACGGGGAGGAGGCTCCTTACGTTCCAGAGCTGAAATCGGTGGCGGCACAGTTTCGTTCAGCCTGATCGGGCGCAGGGTTCATTGTTTGATAAGATGCCCGATGAAACTTCTGGGTGTGCTTCACTGCTGAAATCTTCAGCTCAGGCCACACTCAACTGCCATTTCCATTCATTTCCCTGGAGAAAGTCCGTGCCCGAAGCAATCCTAGAACCCCTGCTGCGAAAATTGCGGCTCCAGAAAGTGGAGAACCATATTCCACCGGGTTCTGATGTCCTGGATGTGGGCTGCGGCAGAAATGCGGTGCTTCTGCGGTACCTTTCCCAAAAAATCAAGCGAGGTGTGGGGGTTGATGGACAGGTGGTTCCCTTCACGGAGGGAAACCTGCACACGATGCAGGTCAGACTCGACAAGACGCTGCCTTTTGAGGACGAGAGTTTTGATGTGGTGACGATGCTGGCGGTGCTGGAGCACATCGAGAATGAGAAGCACATTTTGCAGGAGATTCACCGGGTGCTGCGACCGGGGGGCAAGCTGGTGTTGACGGTGCCTTCAGTCTGGGCACAGCCAGTGCTGGAGTTTCTGGCCTACCGTCTGAAGGTGGTGGATGAGCCGTCGATTCGAGACCACAAACGGTACTACACCCGCGAGAGCTTGAGAAAAGTACTGATTGAAGCCACCCAGTTTCAGCAGTTTCAGCACTATTATTTCCAGCTCTGGATGAATAATTTTTGTTTTGTCAGAAAGTAGGACTATCCCAGCCCCTAATGAACCTCGCAGTTAAATCCACCACCACCGATCGCCTCCGGGAGAAACTTCAGCACCATCAGCCGCTGCGGGTGGTATTTATCAACGACAACGGGTTTCAGTACGGCGCAGGTCTGGCATTATTGCGGCAGGTGCAGTCATTTCTGGTGATGGGGCATGAGGTGGCCTCCATTAGCTGGGCGCAGGGTACGTTAGAGAGCAGCATTCCCCTGAAACCGACGGGAGCAACAGGCACCTGGCTGGGGTCGTTTCCCCTCCCCCACCTGACCAGCGATCGCGGCATTCCGATGGAAACGACCGTAGAGGTGTTGCTGGCAGAAACCCGACGGTTCGACCCCGACCTGGTAATCACGGGAAATCTGCATGGCTCCGGCTGGACCTTTGACCTGCTGGTTGCCCTGCGGCAGTCGGGGATTCCCACCGTTGCCTTCATGCACGACTGTCAGATCATTAGCGGGCGCTGCGCCTACCCCGGAACCTGCACCCAGTACAAAGTGGGATGCGACCACAACTGCCCCACCTGGGAGGAGTACCCCAAACTGGAACCCGAACTGATCTACGATGCATGGCGGGTGCGGCGGCAGGCGGTTGAGGAGCCAGGAGGCGTGGCGATCGCCGCCAATAGCCAGTGGACGCTGAGCATGGCCAAGCAGGCGTTCTCCCAGATCTCCTACGCTGACTGCGTGTACTACGGTCTGGATGAGCGGCTGTTCAGCAAGATTGATCGGGCGATCGCCCGTAAGCTGCTGGGAATTCCCGAAGACCAGTTTGTCGTGCTCACGGGTGCGGTCAATATGCGGGAGTACCGCAAGGGCGGACACATTTTTTCGGAGCTGATCGATCGGCTGCGGCACAACACGGAGTTTGTGGTATTTGGCAGGGCCGATAACTTACAGCATGTGCGCGGCACCGAGTTTCTGCGGGACTACCGCAAAATGCCGCTGCTCTATAGCGCCGCCGATATCTTTGTTGGCACGTCTCTGGAGGAGGCATTTGGGCAGACGTTTTGTGAAGCGTCCGCCTGTGGGATTCCCGTGGTGGCCTTCAAGATTGGTGGCGTTCCCGAAATTGCCCGTCACGGTCAGAACGCCCGTCTGGCCGCAGATACCACCGCCAGCGCCATGATCAAAGAAATTGAATTCTTCCGGGCCAATCCTGACCAGCGGCTCGCCTACGGTGCAAAGGGGCGGGCGATCGTGGAAGCAGAATTTACCCTGAAGTGCCAGGGCGATCGCTGGATGAAGTACCTGAACACCTGGATGGAGCAATCGCCCTTACGGGAGAAGGTTTGAGATAAGATGTCCCTGATATTCAATATCTCGCTTTACAGCGGTTCTCAATCTGGTGCAGTACAGATTTTTGTGAGAGAGCCGCGCTCCGTGCGGCTCTCTCACAAAAATCTGTGGTTTGCCTGAGCGCGAAGCGCTGTACTCCATCCCATCCTTTCGCCGAGTTTGCCAGGTTCTATGTTGATTGCCACCGACCAGTACATTAACCCCGAACACAGTCAGATCTTTGAGCAGACCAAAGACATTCCAGGGTGGCAGGCACCGGGCGACTCCTACAAACTGTACGAGATGGCCTACCATGCCGGAGATGTGATTCTGGAAATTGGCACCTACGGCGGGCGATCGGCGGTGGTGGAGCTGCGGGGGGCGATCGCCAACCCGAATCGTGCCGAAGCGCCCCAGTTCTTTGGCATTGACGTCAATCCCACCAGCATCTGGCGCACCGCCAATTCCCTGGAGCAGGCGGGGTTGAGTCAGTATGCGCTGCTGTTCCACGGCGATCTGACCCAGTTTACTCAGGCATTTGCGATCCAGCCGACGATGGTATTTGTGGATGGCGATCACCGCTATGACGGCGTCAAGCGAGATCTGGAACTGCTGGCGACCTATCTCACTCCAGAGGTGCCCGTCCTCTGTCACGACTATACGAATCCTGAGAACGACACGGGGGCGATGGGGGTGCGGCGGGCCGTAGACGAATTTGTGGCGGCAGGGTTCGCTCGTTTTGAAGGAACTGTTGGCTGTTCCGCCTTTCTGATTACAACTGCCCCATGCACGGGTTCACCAAAGCTGCGCCTCAGTCGGGAGGAGTTTCTCTGCCGCAGCCTCGCGCTTTCCCGTAGCTTCAGCAAAATCCTGTACGATGCGAAACAGCAGCAGGCGATCGCCTCCCAGGCAGAGATAGACCATCTGAAAGTGACCCTGGCGGGGGCAGAAAACCGGATTGCGGCAATGGAGTCCAGTAAATTCTGGCAGTTCCGACGGGCGTGGTTTGGTCTCAAAAAAACCGTAGGATTGGGTGGCAACGAATAATTACTCTTGTTTCGCTCCTGCAATGCGCGTTGCCCTGCACAATCCGTTTCCCGAACCCTGGGTGGCCGAAGCAGAACTATCTCGACGGCTGGCGATCGCCTGTGAGAATCTGGGTTGGCAGGTCGCCGAGGTTCACACCGCCCAGGAGATCCGCGCCTTCGCACCCGATTTCGTTCTGGCGCTCCACAGCAATGCCCCGAAGCTGGCAGGCTACCCCACCTACGGCTGCATGTGGAATCCACCCTCCATGTTTGAGGGCACCGATCCATTTGTCACCAACGTCCTCACCTACGACGGCTATCTGATTTCCTCCCCGGTGATCGATCGCTGGCTGCACCACCTCCTGTGCAACACCTCCAAGCAGTACCTGACTGCTCCGATTTACACCAGTTGCCCCCAGACAGACTACCGTCCCCCCAATCTCGACAACCTGCACCTGTTTTATTGCGGCTCCAACTGGGATGGACTGCGATACCGGGAGTTGTTTGAGCAACTGGATCAGCAGCCCTATCTGGAGGTCTACGGAAAACCGGAGGGCTGGACACACCTGCAGCATTCCTATCGGGGTCCCCTTCCTTACGACGGCACCAGCGTGCTGAACGCGCTGCACCGCGCTGGGGTGGGGCTGTGTCTGCACCGGGAAGACCATACCCAGGCGGCGGTTCCCTCTATGCGGATTTTTGAAATCGTGGCGGCAGGAGCGATCGCCATCTGTGGTGAACATGCCTTCATCCGCGAAGCCTTTGGCGACTCGGTGCTATACATCGACTTTGATGCACCGCCGGATAAACAGGTGGCCCAGATTTCGCGGCATATGCGCTGGATCGCCACCAATCAGGAGGCGGCCAAGGCGATGTCCCAGAAGGCACACCGAATTTTTCTGGAGCGCTTCACACTGGAACAACTGCTGCAAAATCTGGTGCCTCACCACGCAGCTCTGATCCAGCAGAAGGGATGGGTGTACGCCACTCCCGCTGAACCCAATCAGCCAAAGGTGGAGTACATTGTGCGGGTGGAGCAGCAACCCCTGAGTGAATTGGAGCGATCGCTCAACAGTCTGGCTCAGCAGAGCTACCCCAATATCTCTGCTCTGTTGGTCACCGACGGCAGCCGCTGGGAGGTGGAGGGGCTACCTGACCTGTACGCTCACCGAATGCCTGTACGCCTTCTCCACTGCGATCCGTGGCGCTACAGCAGTACGGCTCTCTGGTCGGGGTTAGCAGCCCTGGAAGCCGACTACTTTGGCCTGCTGGACGAGGGCGTTCTCTATCCCAATCACGTCGATTCCCTGATGCGACTGGTCAATCTTCGCGATCGCCAGGATTGCGCCACAAGCGTCCTCTATGGGGGAGCCTTTATTGCCGGAAAGTTGTCCCACTTTCAATCGTTTGCCCTGGAACCGCTGCTGCGCTTTGAGAACCACATTGCGCCCAACGCCTTTCTGGCTCCGACCAAACTGCTGTCTTCAATCCAGGAAAAAGCACCGTTGCTCAACAGTGCGGATGATCTCTGTCTGCTGCTGCACCTGTGCCAGCAAACCGCCTTTCGCTTCAGCTACGAGGCCACAACCGAAGCGCCCCTCCGGTCGGCGACACTGGAGGATCTGGCAGCGCTTCGGTTTATCTTCTGGCATCAGGAGTTTGCTCCCGGTGTCACCATCCAATCAGTCCAGCAACCGCCGATCGCCCAGACAGAAAAGCACCTGTCGGAGGCACTGGCGCATATCGAAGCGATGCAGAGCAGTAAGTTCTGGCAAATGCGATCGCTCTGGTTCAAGATCAAACGTCAGTTGAAACTGACCCGCGATATCTAAACCGAAAACCCATCATAAGCAGTGGCGTGGCGCTTTGCGCCGCGCCACTGCTTATGATGGGTTTTCAAACAGACATAGAAATAAACCGCTACCTCCAAGAAACTGGAGTTTTGACTAATTTTCCTGTAATGCCGCGAAACGCCCTCTGCGAGGGCGTTTCGCGGCATATTTAATTCTAGCGCTGATTTTCTCCAAAACG
>JBIKWV010000144.1:0-8040 GCA_044356135.1 Elainellaceae cyanobacterium | reverse complement strand
GAAGAAGCAACGAATTACCTAAACTTACAAGGTATTACTAATTCTCGGATTATTTAAAAAGCTTTACGCGACTCTGGAGGACTTCCTCTACATTTGTCATTAGTCAAGGAAGATCCAAATGCACCCGGACAAATTTACGATCAAGATAGCGCTAAAATTAATCACGGCGTAGTTATGAACTTTATTAGTGATATAACTGATTCGGAGTGTCGTAACTTAGTGAAGGATGCTGCGTTACCTCTCTATATAAACCGAGACATTATTACCCTTTTATATAAAGGAGATGATGTACATAAGCTTTTTGATTGGCTTAAGTCCATTCACTTCATAGAAGAAAGAAAATCTGGATGGGAATATCATGAAGCTGCAAGGAATGAGATAGTTCAATTTAATAAACGCGAATCCCCTGAAGATTGGAATAAATTACATAGAAAGCTAGAAAATTACTACGAAAAATCACAATCTGACTTACAGTTAACCAATGAAAGTAAGTGGAAAGATCCTGATTGGAATGGGTTTGAATACAAGAGACTATACCATCGCATTTGTCAGCTTCCGTCTTCACAAAAAAGGCTTGAATTTTCATTAAGCAGCTTTCTTCCTGCTCTTAAAATTTATTTCTGGAGTGCGGTGAATATAACATATATAATATCTCGTGCCGGAAAAGATCTTGATGATAGTCGGCTTGAGTCCATGAGTAAGGATCTAAGGCGTGGATTAGAAGCCTATCGGGAGAAAGACTATGAAGTTACGATTGAGGTATTCTCAGCTTTACTCAACTCCTCGTTCAATCTTTGTTCTGATTCCTGTGCTGCTGCACTTAACTGGCGTGGCTATACCTACTGGCTCAATGAGCAAGAATCGGAGGCGTTACAAGACTTAAATCAAGCGCTGAAATTAGCACCAGAAGAAGCTAACTATTATGTTGACCGAGGGCAAGTCTATTATTGGAAGGGTAAGGATCATTATGCTCTTGCTTTGAAAGACTTCGAGCAAGCAATCAACCTTGATCCCCAATGCAAGTGGGCATTTGCTTTTCGAGGTTTGACACATCAGGCAATGAAAAATTATAAGAATGCTATTGAAGATTTTAATAACGCTATAAATCTTGATCGCGAATATAGTTTTGCGCTTATCGGGCGTGGTCAAACCTATCGAGCAATGAGAGATTATGACAAATCAATAAAGGATTTTGATAGAATTCTTAAATATGACTCTAATGATATTAGTGCAATTAGTCAAAAAGCAATTACGAATCGTTTGCGTGGTCAATATCAGGAAGCTATACAGGATTTTGATCGAGTACTTAAAATTGCGTCTAAAAATACATGGTTAATTGTCCAAAAGGGAATTACACTCCGTGCACTTGGGCGTTTTGAAGAAGCATTTGAGAGTTTCAACAGCGCCATTCAAATAGATAAAGGATACGCTTGGGCATTTTCTCAGCAAGGATACACACACTATATTCTTGGTAACCCTGAAGAGGCTTTTCAAAATTTTAGTCGTGCTCTAGAGTTGAACGATAATAAAGATGTCTGGACACTTCAACAGCGGGGTATAATTCTAGGCTTATGGAAGAGAGTTGAAGAAGCTTTGGCAGACTTCAATCAAGCAATAGAATTAGACAAAGAAAATGACCTGTGTTTGTTTTGTAGAGCTTTATGCTACAAATACCTAAATCAATCTGACAAAGCTCAAACTGATTTAATAAAAGCTATTGATATTGCTCAAGCTAGCTATGGCAGAGATCCAGGTAATTGGGGAAATACCTATAACCTTGCCCTTTACCATTTGGCGAATAATGATCTTGATCGGGCAGAGAGCCTTTATAAAGAGGCATTAAATAAAAACGCCCCACCACATATAACTCAAGAAGCAGTTCGTGGTCTTGAAGGGTTTCTCCAGCTATTTTCTACTAATGAAAGTTCAAGTATTAATGAAAAGGCACTTCAGTTGAAGCAGTTTCTAGAAGAGCAAGTAAAGCAGTAATGAGTTGCTAATGGATAAGTGATTCCGCCTGTCTATCAGCAATTATGGGAACATCCCAGTAGCCTGATCGCCATACACAGCTTTGGGCATCAAATCCTGCGATCGCTCCAACTGTTCGCCAGGGTTGACCCCAGAGAGGTGAACTTTTCGGTGGTTAAGGAAGCTGGCGATCGCAACCAGTACGCAGGCTATTTCTACGACACCAGCGACGGTGGAAATGGGGCTTCTGAAGCTGTGTTTAAACATATGGCTGAACTTGCGAGTGTGGCGGCTGCGTTGGCGAAGCCTCTCGGAACGAGAATCGCCCGTGGCTGTGATTGTGATGCAGGTTGCGCCAAGTGTTTGATTCAACATGGTTGTCCCGATGGCAACACGGCTTTACTGAAGCAACTGGGGTTAGTGTTGTTGGATGCGTTGGCAGAGCCTCTGGTTGAGAGAAGCGCTTTACCCACCGCACAGACTGAGACAGCAATTAGCTCCTGATGTGAATTCCGGAATTCACACCTTGCCTTTGGGTGATCGAGTCATGAGCGTCGCCAGCTCTCGCTGCTGGGCTGTCGCTTCTTCTCCCACCGCCGCCAGAATCTGTTCTCGACGTTTGGAGAAGGTTTGGAGATCTTCCGGGGTGTATCCTTGCAGTTCAAACTGACCGTTAGCCTTGGGCTCAATGGCATAACCGAGGCGCTGCGCTTCCACTGCTAACTCATTCTGGTAAATCATCCCCAACAGCTTCTGCTGCTGGAATAGCACGTCATTGTGGAGCGACTGCCAGCGACCATTTGCGAGTTGAGTCGCATTGATCACCACACAATGGGTATGCAATTGCGGATCCTTTTCGCGGGAGGTGTCGTGGTGAAACTGAGCCACGATCAGGTTACCAGTGGCGATCGCCTGCCGTCCTTCCTCAGTCCGTACCCGCGTTTGGGCATAGCGCTCCTCAATGACTTCCAGCGTTCGGGCGACGGCTGCGCGATGAGCCTGCTCCAGGAGTTCATTACCACCGACGAGGGCGGCTAGACTGATGCTCTTCGGCGCACTAAACGTCAGATCAATCCCCGCTCGATGCTTTTCGGGGTCAATTTTCCGGTCCGACAGCGTTTTGCCGCCCTTGGGACTATAGCCGTGCAGCAAATTCTTGAAGTCATCACCCTGCACCTGATCCGACAGCCCGAACTTCCTGGCCCCCTTGCCCGCCCAATTGGAATGTTCCTGGTTCTCTCCCTGGGAGTAATAGTTCTCTGCCGTGTAGTAGGTCTCGCCCTGGTTGGCGCTGATGACAGTCAGGCTGAGCATGGGGACTTCCTCCTAACCTTCGACTCGTTCTTGCCGCTTGCGAATTTCCTGAATCAGCGCCTTGCGATTTTCCAAGGCTTGCGGTCCTCGGGCATTAGCCTGCTCTAGGGCGATCGCTTCCAGCAAAATCTGGAGCCCTTGGAACTGCACCTGCAATCGCTCCATCCGCGCCTTCAGTTCATCCACCTGTTGCTCTAGTTCGCGGCGCTGCTGACCATCGCGCATCATCAAGCGAATGATGCTGGCAGCGGGTAATCCGAGTCGATTGGCTTCCTTTTCAACGGCTGCCGCTTCGTCGAGTGGCAGCGATACGCTAAATCCTTTGCCCATAGGTCTTTCTGTGAATTTGGTTAATGAGCGATGATGCACGCCATTGGCTGGGATGCCTGATCGGTAGGGGTTCCGAAATCCCCTGGCCCAGGGTTGGGCGTGGTGTGTGAACCGCGAAGCTACGGAACGCAGTGGAGTGGCGTAGCCCCCAGGAGGAGCCGCCAAATGGCTCCTCACAGACATGCTTTTCGGAAGCTGAAGTTGGGTTAATTTCTTCTGTTTTATCTCAACCAAAATCCTGCAATCTGAATAATTCTGCAGGACTTATGAATTCGTGATTTGCATCGTTTACTTGATTCAAATTAGAGATTTTCAGTCAGTTCAATCGGCAACAAGCCGTGAGCAAGTCGCCGAAGAATCGCGAGTCAGTATCTAATGCCAAAAGCCTTGAGAGAAAGGATTTTGAAGCTCTTAAAGTAGAGTGTTTAAGTCGTGAATGAGTGGTTTTAAGAAGACTGAAATCATCAATTTAGTGAATCACTTTGCCAAACATAACAATCTAATCGTGAAGTAGTCGTTAATTCAAAAAGCACACACAATGGGTTTATCAGATAACAAATCAACTGATCTATAAATTTCTCTTCAACTCATTGATGGATTGTCGTAATTAGTGATTGAAACTGATGAGCCAAATCATTCAGACCTACATCGATATGGGCAGTTCCGCCACCAAATGTCTTTACTGGCATGGCAAGCCCTTCCTGCTGCACCTGGCCCCCCAGGTCGCTCGGCTGAACCCCTCCCGACTGGATCGACTGATGCTGGGAGGTCTAACCAGCCAGGAACCGGAAGATAGTGCCTACGTGATGGTGGGCAGCAGTGCCTATGCGATCGGTGCCCTGGCGATCGCCCAAAAAGGCGACTCTGGTTTGGCTTTGCCAAAGCGCGATCGCGCGGTCTACAAAATCCTGGCCACGTTGGGGGTGATTGCTGAAAAGACACTCGATGGGGATATGTCCACGGAAGTGGGCGGCGAGTTCACCGCCCAGATTGGCTTGCTGCTGCCGTTGGAGGAATACTGGCAGGACCGCAAGGAATTGAAGGCACAAATTCAAGGGGCGATCGCAGACTTCGGTTTTCGAGGCAAAGCCCTGTTTGGACAACTGGAGCGCATCGAAATGCAACCGGAGGGGGCTGGGCTGTATCTGGCAAAGGGATTGCAACTGGCACGGGCTGGGGTAGGCATTCGCGATCGCACCGTCGTCGTCCTAATGTTTGGCCACCGCAATCTCTCTATCCTCACCTTTGAAAAGGGCAGCACGCCCCAGGAAATGAACAGTACATCCCAGGGGCCAGGGTTTGTCGAGTACCTGAAGCAGTGTGCGACAGAGTTGCTCGGTGTCGCCCCTGATGATCCGGCTCTGCTGGAATCGGTGCTGAATGGGCACGAATCGTTTCACATTCCAGGCCGTCGGGAAGCCCTCGACCTGTCCAGAGCCTGTACCTTTGCCCGTGAATTTTATCTGGATCGGGTGAATCAATTCCTGGTGGAGTGGCTGCCATCGGCTGAAGTGGAGGTGATTGTCGGTGGAGGGGCGGCCTATTTCATCCGATCGGAGTTGGAGCAATTTTTTCAGCAACGGGGACTTGCTCAGCAGATCACCTGGGCCGAAACCCTGCGGCAGGAAATGGCCGATGTGTTGCGGGGTAATCCTGGAACCACTGAACCAGACCTGATCACCAGTGTGCGGTGGGCGGATGTCTATGGGCTGTTCAAAGCGTTTATGTACAGCGCCACGCCTGCTCAATCTCATTAGGGTTTACCCGCTGCCTATTCACTCAAACAGAGGGCTCAGGAGGATGACAGACCAGCACGAAACCAAGGCCCGAATTCAGTACTCCAGTCGGGATGAGTTGGATGTCGCGGTGATTCACTACTGCCGGGGGCGATCGCGCCACGACCTCCACTACCGAACTCGCGTGGCCTTAAACGGATTTTATGCCCCATTTGCGATGGTGGAGATCGCGGCATCGAATGAAGCAGTCCGAAGACAGGCGATGCGATCGATTCGGCAGTTGACGACTCAGATTCTGGAAATCAAAGAGCAGTTTCTCCCAGAGTTGTTAGATCTGGAAGCCAAGACGGATGGGTTACCTGGGTTGCGATCGCTGACAGCTACAACGCCTTACCCAGAAGGAGAGCATGGCCAGCGGAATGGATCTGTAGCCCAACCGAAAGACCAGAGTTCCTTCGTGCCCAAGCGGTTAGAGTCCCATAAAGCAGCGCTTCCTGTCTCCGAACCCAGTCAGCGGGTGACTGATGCTGGCCCCATGGATGAACAGTTGCGTGAATTCCTGGGAGAGGATGCAGCGATCATGGCGGGGCTCAATCCCTTTATTAATGATTTGACGTGAAAACACCCCAAACCCGAGAGACCATTTCGGTTGACCGCAAGATGCAGGAGCAAATTGTGGGTACTGCCGTGCTGCTCTTGGAACGGTTTTGCCAAGGGCAACCCCGAGGGCAACGGGTGTTTGAGGGTAAGCAGTTCTACACGATCGTGGAACGAGGGCGAGATCTGAATATTGAGTTCAGGGGCGATGCTAACCATCTGCCGGAGACGATTCTGACATTGCGAACCCAGAACGAGAATGGACAAACCTTCTATGAGATTGAGGACTGGCTGACCCAGGAGGATATTCAGCGGTTTTCCTTGATTCGGCAGGAGCTTCAGAAGGATCTTCAAAAGAGCCAGTTGGCACCGAAGCACTCGAATGCAGTGGTGCTAAACGGCTAGCTTCAAGAGGCACTGTCAACGACTACTTTACGATTCCTTGCTTCATAAAGTTTGCTCTTGATAGTCAGTTCATAGCAAGTGCGCCTAAATTATCCTAGTCTTGGGAGCCTTCACGGGAAACGATGTCCCAATGGGCAATGTCAAAGCTGGCCGATCGCAGCACCGATTGGTAGTGGACATTAGGGCGGTGAGGTTCCGTTTAACCGCAAAGAAACGCGATAAATGCTCTAGAACGTATGCTTAAAGACGTTACAGATTTAGAGAAGCAACCGTCACATAGATCTGAAAAACTTTAAAGTGTTGTAAATCATTGTGTGTAATAGGCTGTGGGGTGAAGGGATGCACTCCACAAGAAAATTACTGCAAAAACCTTGACAAAAAAGCAAATAAATGTATTTGAGGTGGGTAGGTGTTTAAGTGTAGGAGTAGAATTAAAGTGGGTCTAAAGACCAGGGGAGGTTATTATGACGACCCTTACAGTCAATGCTGATACTTACACCTGTGGCCCGTTGGGCCCAGGAGAATCAGAAGCGTTTAATATCGTGCTAACGGGTCTAAGAACCTACGATATCTTTGTCGAGCCCGATCAACCAGGGGTAGACTTTGACCTCTACGTTTTAGACGAGAGAGGCAATGTCATTGCTGTAGATGATGCACCCAATCGGGATGCGGTCTGCTCGGTTACCCCTCAGTGGACAGGGTCATTTCAGCTAGTGATTGAATGTGCCAGAGGGATCAGCAACTATCAACTCACCATTCAGGAATATGCCTAAGCTTAAGGCGTTGCTGAGGTCGAGGATGGCTCTGAGTGAGGGGGGGCGGAGTTTCAATCCTTCCAATAGCTGATGTCTCATCAAACTCAGCAACGCCACTTTTGATGGGTCATGCCGTTATGGCATGACAAAGAATGATTTAGTCGCCGGAGGTGGGTTATGAATCCTCAATGGCTACAACAGCAACAAATGCAACGGATACGCGAGCAGCAGCAGCGAACACAGCAAATGCAGCGCGAGCAGCAACAGCGTATACGCGATCAGCAACAACGGATGCGCGAGCAGCAACAGCAGATTCAAGATGACTTGTATCGGCGGAAACAAGAGGAATGGTATCGGCTACAACAGCAGCAAAAGCAGCTTGAGCTTAAGAGGGTCGCTCAAAGTGGGCAGCCTCCTTTCATGCAGCAAAGTCCTGGCCCGCAGCCAGTATTTGGACATGCTTCTAGAAAGACTATGGCGAGGGTTCAACGGATTGTGGCCGATCAGCTTGGCGTCAACTTAAGGGAGGTGGTACCAGAGGCTAACCTATTCACCGATTTAGGTGCTGATGATCTGGATATGGTTGAACTGGTGATGGCTCTTGAGGAGGCATTCAATATCGAGATTCCCGATGATGTTCTTGAGTATGTTCAAACGCCCTCTGACATAGCGGGCTATATCGACGAGGCTATGCGGTAATCCGCTCACGTTACAATTGAATGCCTGATGCGAGGTGCAGGATACACGGCCGTAGCCCTATGTCTGAGCAGAAATCTCATGTCGGCCAGTAAGTTTGGGTCAAAAAGGCTCCTGCCCGATCGCTTATTGCCCACTAAGGCAGCTATCCAGAATAACTTGCACGTTTTTGCCCCCTCCTGAATCATCTTTGAGGCGATGTATAAATTCTGCGTTCTCGCTTCTATGGCATTGGTGCA
>JBIKWV010000143.1:0-8064 GCA_044356135.1 Elainellaceae cyanobacterium | reverse complement strand
ACCCGAATCCTCCTGAGTCGTCCCTGGGACAGAGGGCGTTGCAGTAGCGCTGCTCTTCTCCTCAGTAAAACCAAAATCGTCCTCAGCAGCAGGCGTCTCAACTGAGGAGACCTGCGCTGGAGGCTGATCTGGTATGACCGCATCCAGCTTCTCGACAGTACTTTCTGCAACGACGGGAGGCTGCACCTCTGAAATTGGAGTCACTGGAGGAGCCGCTTCGACAACCTCTGGAACCACAACCTCTGGAACCACAACTTCTGATCCACGGGAAGTTGGAACATCTTGCGCGGCGATCGTCCCTGAAACCGTTTTCTCCGCCACTGCTGGACTTTCTGTTGGACGGGAAGCCTGACGCCGGGGAGGACGGGTGCGGGGCTTGGGCTGACGCTCGACAGTGGCAGTTGGAATTTCAGGCTGGGGAGACGGTACTGGTTCAGAGGACAGGAACAGATTTCTCAGTGATGCAGGCAGTTTCTGACTCACCTGACGGACGACATCACCTGCGGTGCGGGCGTTACTGGGAAGCCAGGTCTGCTGCTCGTAAGGGGTGAGCGATCGCCGCATTTGCAAAGTCTGCCAGCCCAGCCAGCCCAGCAGCGTCACGCTGGCCACCTGTCCCAGCAGCACACCGCCCGTTATCCGCCCCGCGTAGACCCACAGCACCAGGGCGTAAAACATCCCAACGCCGCTCCAGATGAAATCGCGCTTCCGGTAGACCTCCGGAAGAAAAAAGGCAGACATGTAGAGCGTAAAGCTGCCGAGTGCAACGACAAACGCCAGAGCGTGAGCCAGCATGGTTCCATCCCCACTGAAGACTTCATTTCTCAGGAATGCAGAGCAGTCCCGATTCCATTTTGCTTGAGATTGGTGCGATGGAGTACTTGCTTTGCCAAAAGCAGGGGGTTCACGCTCATCAGTCGGCAGGCAGATTCAGCCTAAATTGCGCCTGCAGAACTCTCATATAGCGCTTTCCAAGTGCGTGAGGTACAAAGTTTTTGTTGAGAGCCGCGCAGAGCAAGGCTCTCAACAAAAACTTTGGTTCTATCCCAGCGCAAAGCGCTGTATCTCCGGGGCAAAGCGCAGTATGACTGCAGGGGGATGACGGTAATAAAACTTAAGGTTCGAGTAACCGAATCCTTACATCACTCGTAGTACGCTGAAAACTACCGTGATGATTAATTATCTTTTTTAAGGAAAAGGACTCATGGTTCAACGTGGATCAAAAGTTCGGATTCTCCGGAAGACCTCTTACTGGTACAACGAAGTCGGTACAGTTGCAACAATCGACCAGAGCGGCATCAAATATCCTGTCATCGTTCGCTTTGACAGCGTCAATTACAACGGCTTTAGCGGCAGCTCCGGCGGCGTCAACACCAACAACTTCTCCCTCGATGAAGTGGTTGAGGTAGAAGCGCCCAAGAAAGCAGCCAAATAGGCCAACCGTTTAAAATCAAATAACCCATCTACTGTGGGAGCGCGGTTCGTCTGCGCTCCCACAGTGGTATTTGATGAGTTGTAGCGCGGCATTGCCGCGCTACAACTCAATCTCGATTTGCAAATCTTATTTTCATCCCTCCACCGTGCCCGAACTCCCAGAGGTCGAAACCGTCCGCCGGGGCCTCAACCAGGTCACCCTCAACCAACCCATCCTCGGAGGCGACGTTCTCCTCGATCGCACCATTGCCTCCCCCTCCCCCAGCGAATTTCTCGACGGCCTCCAGGGTGGCGCGATCGCCCAATGGCACCGTCGCGGCAAATATCTCCTCGCTGAATTATCCCTTTGTGCGAGCGATCGGCAGGATGGTTCTGGGGATATTTTGGGCGTTCAGTCGAACGCCCCTGTTGATTCTTTGGGCGTTCAGCCGAACGCCTCTACCGATATTTTGGGCGTTCAGCCGCGCGGCTTCGCCGTTGCCGCAAGGGCCGCCCCTACAGGACATCCACCCATCCACCCATCCACTCATCCACCCTTCCTCGGCGTCCATCTCCGCATGACGGGCCAACTCCTCTGGCTTCACCAATCCGATCCCCTGCAAAAGCACACCCGCGTCCGCCTCTTCTTCCCCGACAACCGTGAACTCCGCTTCGTCGATCAGCGCACCTTCGGCCAGATGTGGTGGGTTCCTCCCGGTCATCCGCCTGAATCTATCATCACCGGACTGCAATTGCTCGGCCCCGAACCCCTTTCGCCCGATTTTACCCTCGCCTACTTCACCGAGAAGCTGAACCACCGCCTGCGCCCCATTAAAAACGCCCTGCTGGACCAGGCGATCGTGGCTGGCATCGGCAATATCTACGCCGACGAAGCCCTCTTCCTCAGTCAAATCCGCCCCCAGACCCTCTGCGCCAAGCTCAAACCCCGCCAGATTGCCCGTCTCCACAGCGCCATCCTTCAGGTACTGGAAACCGCTATCAACGCCCGTGGCACCACCTTTAGCGACTTCCGCGACGTGGAGGGAACCAATGGAAACTATGGCGGCGTGGCCTGGGTGTATGACCGGGAAGGGGAAGCCTGTCGGGTGTGCGGCAACCCGATTGAACGGCTCAAGATGGCGGGAAGGTCGGCCCATTTCTGTAGGAAATGTCAGAAATAGGAGGAAATTAGTCATGCAATTGAGCGATCGCCCCATCACCATCGCCAACCCAACCCTCAACACGCTGATCACCGAGTTGGGGGCAGAATGCTGCAACGTCAGTACCCTGATCAATCAGCTTCAACTCCCTCATCTGACGGTTGCCCAGCAGACCGAAATTTTGGCAGAACTCCTGGCTGCAACGGTTCATCTCCACACTCACTGTGATGAGGAGCTACAGGATCTGATTGCAGATGAGATGGAAAATCTGCCCGATGAGCAGGATTAATACCCGTCAGGGGACTCTATCATTTCCCCAGAGTTAGCCCTTACGCCACCGATCGCCCTTCACCGTACAATTCAGAAGGAGCGATCGCCCAAAGACGCTCCAGTCAGTACACCGAACCGTGAGATGCAGTTATGGCAGTAAAAAAAGGCGATCTGGTGCGCGTTGTGCGCGACAAGTTGGAGGGAAGTCTGGAGGCACAGGCCAGCGATACCCGCTTTCCATCCTATATCTTCGACACCAAAGGTGAAATTGTCGATGTACGGGGTGACTACGTCATGGTGAAGTTTGGTCATGTTCCGACCCCCAATATGTGGCTGCGGGTAGATCAATTGGAAAAATTTGAGTAGTTTCTAAAGGTCATTTTGTATCCTGACATACGCTAGAGGTAGCTGCATTGGCTCCTCTAGCTATGACAACATTTGTACATAACCCCTTAACTCTCCGTCCGTCCATTGCCTGCAAGTCGATTCAGGTTGCTGTGATTGGTGCGGGAAACGTGGGCGGTACGCTGGCTCAGCGCATTGTTGAACGCAATCTGGCAGACGTAGTATTGCTCGATATCATGCCCGGTCGCCCCAAAGGCATCGCGCTGGATCTGCTGGAGGCTCGTGGCCTGGAAGGGCACGAACGGCTGATCAGCGGCACCGATGACTATGCCGATACTGCCGGGTCAGACATTGTGGTGATTACCGCTGGCTTCCCCCGCAAACCGGGGATGACCCGCGATGATCTGCTAAAGATGAATGCTGAGATCGTGGTGAATGCGGCGAAGAAAGCGATCGCCCACTCTCCTGAAGCCATTCTCATTGTTGTCACCAATCCCCTCGACGTGATGACCTACCTCAGCTGGAAGGCTACGGGGCTACCACCAGAGCGCGTCATGGGTATGGCGGGAATTCTGGACTCCGCCCGTTTCCAGACGTTTATCGCCCTGGAACTGGGTGTTTCCAATGCGGATGTCGTTGCAATGGTTTTGGGCAGTCACGGCGACCTGATGGTTCCCCTGCCCCGCTATTCCACCGTTGGCGGTGTGCCCATCACCGAACTGATGAGCGAGGACACGATTCACCGACTGGTGGAACGTACCCGCAACGGTGGTGCTGAGATCGTCGAACTGATGCAAACCGGAGGTGCTTTCTACGCACCCGCCTCCTCGGTCTGTCAGATGGTCGAAACCATTCTGCTGAACAAGTCTCGCATTCTCCCGGTGGCCTCCTATCTGACTGGGGAATACAGGCTCAACGACATTTTTATCGGAGTTCCCACGCGCCTCAACTGTCGGGGTGTGGAGAGTGTCCTGGAGCTGGAGCTGACCGAACCCGAACTGGCCGCCCTGCACAGTTCCGCTGAAGCCGTGCGAAACCAGGTTCATCGGGCGATGGAGTTGGTTAGCATTTAGGCGAGTTTTCAAATGGTGCTCTGACACAGTTTCTGACACAGTTAAACTGATGCAGTAACAAAGGATTCATTCACTGTGGGGCACGCATCTTGCCTGCCCAGAATATCAGGCAGGCAAGATACCTGCCCCACAATGCTGATGACCCACTTTAGCTGTGTTAGACCAATACACTTAGCCCGTTACAAGGTGAAACCCTACCAGCAAATTCCCATTCAGGACTGTGGCGAACCCCTGCTGCCGATTCCCCTGGAACAGTTCGCCATTGAGCAACCCCATGCTTACGAAAAACTGGGCGCACCCTACGGCGATCGCTCTCCCTATTTCCTGCGGCAGTCGGTTCTGGAGCGGCTGTTGACCGCCCAGGATGATCTTCAGACGCTCAAACCGGGCTGGCGCATTCAGATTTTTGACGCCTATCGTCCGGTTGCGGTGCAGCAGTTCATGGTGGACTACACGTTTGCGGAACTGGTGCGATCGCGCCATCTGACCCTGGAAACACTTACCCCAGGAGAGCTGGATGCCCTGTGGCAGGAGGTCTACCTGTTCTGGGCCGTTCCCAGTCCCAACCCCCAAACGCCACCCCCCCACAGTACGGGAGCCGCGATCGACGTGACGCTGGTCGATGAATTGGGACAACCTGTAGATATGGGTTCTGCCATCGACGAAATCTCACCGCGCTCCTACCCGGAACACTTCGCTCCCTTTGCTGACTCGACTGCGCTTGCATTTGACCCATTGAGCGCGACTTTTCACGAGCGCCGATTATTGCTAAATCGAGTGATGACGGCAGCAGACTTTCAGCAGCACCCCAATGAATGGTGGCATTTCTCTTGGGGCGATCAGATGTGGGTCTGGCTTTGTCAGAAGAGAAAAATAGACGCTCGTGGAACTGCTTGTTATGGTCGAATTTAAAGAAGTGGGGGCACCGCAGAGGCGCAGCGGCCGCAAAGATTGAACTCTGTGCTCTCTGCGCCTCTGCGGTGAGCTTCAGACAATGTTTTGAAGACCCGTCTAGCGTGAAATCTTTTTGTAGAAGGATGCAGCTTTTCTCAAAAAAGATTAGATTGCACTGTGAATAGTCATGTTGTTTTCATTTGATTCACTCACCGAAGCGATCGCCCATTCAAACCTTTGTTGTCACTGCCGCTCAAATGGCAGACATTGAGGCGCGGGTCTTCGCAGCGGGGATGCCTGTTGCAGCCTTAATGGAAAAGGTTGCGGGACGGATCGCTCAGCGAGTGAAAGAACTATATTCCAGCGGCGATCGCATCGGTGTATTCGTAGGGCCGGGGCACAATGGCGGCGATGCGCTGGTGGTGGCGCGAGAATTGCATTTCAGCGGCTACCCGGTGATCATTTACTGCCCCTTTGAGAAACGCAAAGAGCTGACGGACCAGCACGCCCGGTATGCAGCCAGCCTGGGAATGCCTATCTGCTCTGAACTGGACTCCCTCCAGTCCTGCAATGTGCTAGTTGATGGACTGTTTGGCTTCGGGCTGACGCGATCGCTGGAAGGTTCAATTGCGGCAGCAATTGAACAGATCAACGGGTGGCAAATCCCCGTTCTCAGCATTGACCTTCCCTCTGGACTGCACACCGATACTGGAGAAGCCCTGGGAATTGTTATTCGGGCCGATCGCACCTTTTGCCTGGGGGTGTGGAAACGGGCCTTTTTGCAGGATCAGGCGCTAGAGTACATTGGCAAGGCAGAACTGATTGACTTCGATCTTCCCCTTGCCGATATTCAGGCAGTTCTGGGAGAAACTCCTTCTGTTCAACGGCTTACTCCAGAGCAGGCGATCGCCCACCTGCCGCTTCCCCGTCCCCCTGCCACCCATAAGTACCAGCAGGGACATCTACTGCTGGTCTGCGGCTCCCGGCAATATATGGGGGCGGCTTTGCTGGCGGGACAGTCAGCTCGTGCCAGCGGAGTGGGAATGCTGTCGATCGCGGTACCAGACTCACTGAAACCGCTGATTGTTGCTCACATCCCGGATGCGCTGACCATTGGCTGCCCTGAAACGGATGCTGGAGCGATCGCTCACCTCCCAGAGAATCTCGATCTCAGCAAATTCCAGGCGATTGCCTGTGGCCCCGGTTTGACCCTGGGGGCGGTTCACACTGTCCAGAGCCTGCTCGATAGCCCCTGCCCCCTGGTGATCGATGCCGATGGGTTGAATATTTTGTCAACAATGGGTACGGTGGAAATGCTGCGATCGCGGCCAGTTCCAACGGTGCTCACCCCCCATCTGGGTGAATTTCGGCGTCTGTTTCCTGATCTGGCAGAGTCCACAAAGGACAGAATTTCAGCGGTGCAAACGGCAGCTCGTCAGAGTGAAACGATTGTGTTACTCAAAGGGGCACGGGTAGCGATCGCCAACGCCGATGGTCAGGTGTGGCTCAACCCTGACAGTACCCCAGCCCTGGCGCGGGGCGGCAGTGGTGATGTACTCACCGGCCTGATGGGGGGGCTTCTAGCACAATCTGCCCAGAAGGACATTGCAGTTGAGTCAGTGGTGCAAACCGCAACATGGTGGCACGCCCAGGCTGGGCTTCTGGCCAGTCGCGATCGGACTGAACTGGGTGTCGATGCTGCTACTTTAATTCAATATCTCATTCCCGCATTGCAATGGAACCCAGCGTCACTGAATCACTAACGTTTTCTACTGGCATTCAGGCTAAACTGCTCCATGTCAGCGCTGGGGGTGATTTGCGCGATATCCTGGAATACCTCGGTGTGAGTAACCCGCGTCCGGTGCTGGTGATTGTTGGTGGGGCCAGTCGCATCAGTGAGGAAGACCAGGCCAGAGTGCGATCGCTGTTCGTTAAAGTTCTGGCTCCTCTGGCCCAGATGCTGGATGCAACTGTTATCGACGGTGGCACTGACAGCGGCATCATGAGCATGATGGGACGCGCCCGCACTAAAACCCGATCGACGTTTCCGTTGATTGGAGTTGCCCCTATCGGAATGACCATTCTGCCCGATCAACCATCTCCCCACCCCGATGCCGCTGCTCTGGAGCCGAATCATACCCACTTTGTCCTGGTTCCCGGCGACTATTGGGGCGCAGAATCAGCCTGGATGGCTCGCCTCGCCAGCGCCCTTGCCCAACACTGTCCTTCGGTAACCATTCTGATCAATGGCGGCGAAGTTACCTGGAATGATGCAAAACAGAATGTAGAGGTGGGGCGGCATCTGATTGTGGTGGCAGGTAGCGGAAGAACTGCGGATGCGCTGGCTGAGGCTCTGAGGGGGAAAATGACTGATGAACGTGCTCGTCGTCTGGTGGCCAGCGGGCTTATGCAGGCCGTTGATTTGCGGAGTGCAACAAAGCTGGAGACGGTCATCCGGGAGATATTGCAAACTGAATGCAGATGAACGCAGATGAATGCAGATGAACGCAGATGAATGCAGATGAATGCAGATGAACGCAGATAAACGCAGACTTTGACGTGATAGGTGAGTCGAACGCTGGACACAGATAAAGACCTGATCACCGCTCCCTGATACCTGATACCTATTCGCCTAAATTCCCCAATTCTGGGGGACTTTGAGCGCTCCGTTCCTCCGAAACGGTGCCGTCCTCGTTTCATGCCTCCGGCGTGGAATGCAAACCGGAGGCAGAGCCTCCATCGTTAAGCAGGAGGCAGAGCCTCCAGAAGCCCGTTTCCAGGCAGAGCCTGGGAACGAGGTGAGCCTGCGGCAACAGGGGTTGACAAACAAGATAATCGCTAAAGCTTGCAACTTCTGATCAACTATAGCGGTTCTCGCTCGAGTGAAGTACAGATTTTGTGAGAGAGTC
>JBIKWV010000142.1:0-8111 GCA_044356135.1 Elainellaceae cyanobacterium | reverse complement strand
CAGTCAGCGCTTCAGGAAAAATCGGCGCAATTTAGTCAAAAGTCCAGTGTGGTAAATGGGGTGCGTTAAAGTGAAAAAGCTTCGATTGATGGCACGACCATGACCAGCGTTACCGCAGACCACCGGGACGATCGCCCCACCAGAACTACCGACTGGCGACTGCTGAAACTGCTTTTGCCCTACGCCGCAAAACACCGCAAAATGCTGTCGATCGCCATTGTTCTGCTGATTCCGGTGGCGATCGGGTCTGCCCTCCAACCGATTCTGGTGGGTCAGGCGATCTCGTTGATTCGGAATGAACCCGTGATGTTTTTTCTGCAGGGGCGCACCCTTTCCGAAGGGTTAAACCTGCTGGTGCTGATCCTGTTTATTACGATTGTGCTGCGGCTGACGCTGGATGGCATTCAGGGATTTGTGGTGCAGAAGGTGGGTCAGCGAATGACCGCAGATATTCGAGATGACCTGTTTTTCCACGTCACTTCGCTGGCCTCCCGGTTCTTCGATCGCACCCCGGTCGGACGGTTGATCACCCGCCTCACCAGCGACGTGGATGCGCTGGGGGATGTGTTTTCGACGGGGGCGATCGGGATTCTGGGAAATCTCTTCTCGATTCTGGTGATCACCGCCACCATGTTCACGCTGCAGTGGCAGTTGGCGCTGCTGCTGGTGGCTCTACTCATTCCGATTACGGGGTTAATTATCTTTTTCCAGCGGGAGTACCGTCGCGCCAACTACCGCGCCCGTGAGGAACTGTCTGCGCTCAACGCCACCCTGCAGGAGAACATTACGGGCATTAATGTGGTGCAGCTATTTCGGCGTGAATTGTTTAACTCAGAGCTGTTTCGCACGATTAACAAACGCTATGTGAAGCAGGTCGATCGCACGATTTTCTTTGACTCAGCAGTGTCGGGAACGCTGGAGTGGATCTCGCTGGTGGCGATCGCTGCCGTCCTCTGGCTGGGTGGCGTGCTGGTACTGGGAGATGCCCTCAGCTTTGGGGTGCTGGCTTCATTTATTCTGTTTGCCCAGCGGTTGTTTGACCCGCTGCGGGAGTTCGCTGAACAGTTCACTTCGATTCAGGCGGGCTTCACGGCGCTGGAGCGAATCAACGATATTTTAAGTGAGCCAATCGAAATTCGTGACCCGGAATCGGTACAGCCCAGACCTGTCTTCCACCAGGAGCAGCAAGTACGTCCCGGCGAGATTCGCTTCGATCGCGTTTCCTTTGGCTACAAGTCAGACGAGCCTGTGTTGAAAGACCTGGATTTCACCATTCGTCCCGGTGAGAAAGTGGCGCTGGTGGGGCCAACGGGTGCAGGAAAAAGCTCAATTATTCGCCTGCTGTGTCGCCTGTATGAGGTCACCAGTGGACGCATCCTGCTGGATGGCGTGGATATTCGGGACATGCCCCAGGCAGAACTGCGACGGCGGATGGCGGTGATTCTGCAGGACGGGTTTTTGTTTGCGGGTGACGTGAAAAGCAATATCTCTCTGGGCGAGAATTACTCGATGGCGGAGATTCAGGAAGCTGCCCAGAAAACCAATGTAGACCAGTTCATTGAGCAATTGCCCCAGGGCTACAACACGCAACTGCGTCAGCGGGGCACCAATCTCTCTGGTGGTCAAAAGCAACTACTGGCCTTTGCTCGCGCCGCCGTGCGCAATCCTCCTATTCTGGTGCTGGACGAGGCTACAGCAAACCTGGATGTGGGCACCGAAGCGCTGATTCAAGAAGCGCTGGAAACTCTGCTAGAAGGCCGTACCGCGATTATTATTGCGCACCGTCTATCGACGATTCGTAAGGTCGATCGGATTCTAGTGTTGAAACAGGGGCAGTTGGTGGAATCCGGTAGTCATGATGAACTGCTGGAACACAATGGGCTGTATGCCAGCCTGTATCGGCTGCAAATGTTGGAGGATTAGATTCTGCTAAGGCGGGTAAGTGCGACTACACTTACCGTCAACTCAAATAAGAGCCTTGTGGGGCAGGCATCTTGCCTGCCCAGTGTTTTGAGCATTGTTCTGCCCCACCACACTGGATAAATACACAGTCTAGCCATTAGATTTTGGGGGAGATCCAGAATTCCTTACCCGAACCACTTTGCTCAACAGGTCAAACCAGAAGGATGCGCCCATTGACAGGGCAATGCCGGAAATCAACCAGCCCAGGGCGACTTTTGCCAGGGCGATCGCCGAAGGCCCCCGTGGAAGTTGCTGCTGCACATTCACCCGGTTCCAGCCGATCGGTAGCGGGATGCCCTCCAGAACATTGTTGACCGCGGTTTTGACCTCCTCCAGGTCTTGCTGGATCTGGTTCTCGGTCTGAGTGGGGGGAGCCGGGGTGGGTGGAGTCGTTTGACCGGGAGCCGTTAGTGGTGGCAGAGCCGTGCCTGTAGAAGCAGGGAGACGGTTGGTTTCAGCGATCACCTGATCGGCAGCCTGAGAAATTGTGCTGCGGAGGGTGGTGTCTTTTGAGAGGCGATCGACGATATGAAAGGTGTCTGCGTTGGCCAGGGACGCAATCAAAAATCCCAGCAGAATGGCCACTCCTTTCGCGTTGCGACGGTAGACGCCGGAGGCCCGCTCCATCGAGTTGTCAAACCACAGCTCGATCTCCCGTTCGAGCTGGATAGCCCCCTCCTTAAGGTTTTTGGACTTCAGTTGTGCCTGTTTTGCCAGCGTCATCAGACTATCTTTGAGCGGTTGTGGAAGCACCTTCAATTGGTCATTGCCAACCTGTCTGTAGGCTTCAGCGATCAGGGGTGAAGGATTTTTGACCTGTCCTAAAACAAGTGAAACCACTTCGAGAATTGTGGGTTCCAACATGCGCAGCCGCACCGCTTGCTTAACATAGGGCAACCGTTCTCGAATGATATCTTTACAGTGGTTATTATTTTTTAACCACTCCTCGGTATTGCTCAGAAATTGCTCCAGTTGATCGACACTCTGATCCAGCGCTAGCGTTAGGGGAACGCGGCGATTGCTGTAGTCCTGAAGAATTTCATTCAGGCTGCGTCTCAGGCGTTCAAACTCTCGATCAAGTGTCAATGTTTCAGCTCCCAGGCTGTTTCTTAAACACTCGATCAATTCCTGAATAATCGCCAGCTTTTCGCCATTGAATTGTTTGAACGTTAGCTCCCCTACTTTGTCAATCAGTATCTCCAGATTGAGCTGCTGAATCAGGGCCGTCGAAAAAGCGCTAGAAGGAATATAGGAAGGACCGCTGCGGCTCTTCTCGTCAAAGGTGTTGCGGGTTCCTGACAGGGCGCGGAATAAGTCTCCCAATGTCCAGATAATTCTGCGGAAGAAGACTGGAAAAATGCCTTTTGCGCCCTGGTTGAGCGATTTGATCAAAGGACTTTGGTAGAGGTCGTCGGTGAAAGTTTCGTCGGTTTTTTGCAGGTTTTCGCCTGTCAACATATTCTCGATCGCTTCCTTCAAATGTTTGGCCCGCCATTGAAGCAGCGTCGCAATGATTTCTTGAATTTCTGAAGCCAGCAAACTCAAGATCAGATAGATGAACACCAGCCCTGTTGCAATATCAAAAACCAGTGGTAAGTTCATTCCGAAACCGACTCCCAATACGCCGAGTAACCTGGTAGCGATCGCCCTACATCCGGTACTCTACAGCATCGGCAAAGAATTGCAGCTTTCCTACCAAATTTCTTGAAAAGAGGCCGCAGAGAGACCCTAAACTAGGATGGTCTACATCTAGCGACTGTGATCGTTTCCATGAAGTCTTACCTGGCTGCTGCCGTCCAAATGAACAGTCTGCCCGACCTGGAGAAGAACCTGGCTCAGGCAGAAGATTTGATTGACCTGGCGGTGCGCCAGGGAGCGGAGGTGGTCGGCCTGCCCGAAAACTTCTCCTTCCTGGGAGATGAGGCGGCGAAACTAGCCCAGGCGGAGGCGATCGCCCAGGCCAGCGAGAAGTTTCTGCGGACGATGGCCCAGCGCTACCAGATCACCCTGCTGGGGGGTGGTTTCCCTGTGCCAGCAGCCAATGGGCTGGTCTACAACACGGCGCTGCTGGTTGGCCCCAATGGTGAAGACCTGAGCCGCTACGAGAAGGTTCACCTGTTCGACGTGAACCTGCCCGATGGCAATACCTACCGTGAATCTCAGGCTGTTCTGGCCGGGAAGAACCTCCCCTCCGTCTTCCCCTCGAAGGAACTCGGCAATCTGGGACTGTCGGTTTGCTACGATGTGCGATTCCCCGAACTCTATCGCCATCTGTCGCAGATGGGAGCAGAGGTGCTATTTATTCCTGCCGCCTTCACCGCCTACACGGGGAAAGACCACTGGCAAATTCTGCTGCAAGCTCGTGCCATCGAAAATACCTGCTATGTCATCGCTCCAGCGCAAACGGGTAAGCACAACAGTATGCGGCAGTCCCACGGTCACGCCGTGATTATTGACCCCTGGGGCATGATTCTGTCAGATGCCGGGGAAAAGCCTGGGGTGGCGATCGCCCCCATTGATCCCTCCCGTCTGGATCAGGTTCGCCGCCAGATGCCCTCCCTGCAACACCGGGTGTTTGTCTAACAGTTAACAGGAGCCAATTTCAGCGGACAGGAAACTCCGTTTCCTGTCCGCTGAAATTGGCTCCGTTTTCCTATCAGGAGCGGGCAAAAAGGCTCAGCCAGAACGATTGTTGTGTTAAGAAGCCTGTAGAGTAGACAGCAGTGAGTTTTGCCTCTGCACAATGATCCCGACCGACTGGATATCTACAATTCCCTTCCAACCCTTCCTGGCCAATGCGCCCAACGCTGAGGAAGCCCCGCTGGTGCTGGCGGGGGTGCTGTTGAGCCTGGTGGTAATTTATCTGGCTGCAAAAGTTGGCGGTGAACTCTGCGCCCGCGTCAACCTGCCGTCGGTTCTGGGAGAACTGGTGGGAGGCGTGGTCGTTGGTGTTTCTGCCCTGAATCTTCTGGTCTTCCCGGATGGCAACCCTGAAACCACTTCGCTGGTGGTGCGGTTGCTGGAGAGCACGGCAGGTCTGAGTCTGGAGTCTGCTCCCAGTATCTTTCAGGCTGAGAGCGAAGTGATTTCAGTCCTGGCGGAAATCGGGGTGATTATTCTCCTGTTTGAAATTGGCCTGGAATCAGACCTGAAGGAACTGTTGCGGGTGGGGCCACAGGCGGCAACCGTTGCAGTTGTTGGGGTAGCGGTTCCCTTTGCAGCGGGAACTGCCGGATTAATTCTTTTGTTTGGCGTGCCTACCATTCCAGCCGTGTTTGCTGGGGCGGCACTGACGGCGACGAGTATTGGAATTACGGCGAAGGTGCTGGCGGAGATTCAGCGGCTGAGTTCGCGGGAAGGCCAGATCATCATCGGTGCGGCGGTGCTGGATGACGTGCTGGGGATTATCGTGCTGGCGGTGGTGGCCAGCCTTGCCAAGACGGGGGAGATCGCCGTTAGTAACGTGATTTACCTGATTGTCGGTGCGGGCGTTTTCCTGATTGGCTCGATTCTGTTGGGACGACTGCTCAGCCCTTACTTTGTGGCCCTGGTGAATCGCCTGCAAACGCGGGGCCAGTTGCTGCTATCGGCCATGATTTTCACGTTCGTCCTGTCCTATATCGGTGCGGTGATTCAACTGGAGGCGATTCTGGGGGCGTTCGCTGCGGGTTTAATCCTGGCGGAAACCGAGAAACGGGAGCAACTGGCGGAACAGGTGCTTCCCGTCGCGGATATGCTGGTTCCGATTTTCTTTGTGACGGTTGGGGCGCGAACGGATGTGAGTGTGCTCAATCCCTTTGTCCCTGAGAACCGTGAAGGGCTGATAATTGCTACTTTCCTGGTGGTTGTGGCGATTATCGGTAAGGTGGTCACCGGGTTGGCGGTGTTTGGGCAGCCGGGAGTTAATCGGCTGGCGATCGGGGTGGGCATGATACCGCGAGGCGAGGTGGGTCTGGTGTTCGTAGGTGTTGGTTCTGCCACTGGAGTACTGTCGAAGCCGCTGGAGGCTGCCATTATCGTAATGGTGATTCTGACGACGTTCCTGGCTCCGGCGCTGCTGCGGGTGGTGTTTCAGAAAGGCGAGGAGGAAGCGTCTGCCTCTGTTCTGGAGGATGTTACGGGTCAGGCGGTGGCAGTTGATGGGCAGAGTGTGAAGAGCGAGTAGCGGGAGAAGGCAGTCAGGCTGACCCGGAAACCTTCGCCCTTCAATCTGCGTCTAATACCTCCATAGGCTCTATGCCGGGGGAATCCCCTTGCAAAAGGTGCGATCGCCCTCAATGAATCAGGAACCCTCTACAACTTGTCCAAAATCGTGTTATTTTAACCGGATTCGATGCACCATTGTGCGTAGAGCATAGAGCAAACTTTTAGAAGATTTCCAGAAACGAAATTACCTGCGTTGTGTGGGCGATTCCCCCGCTACGTGGGGGAATCGCCCACATAACGGGCATCTTCGTTTTACGGAAATCTCTTTAGACCTTTGGGGCCGGGATAGCACTGCTTTTTCTCTTCGAGCTGGCTCCCATGCTGGTGGTGATCTCTACAACGAACGCAACCAGTCAACTCCCACTTCGTCAGTGTGTTCGTTGCTCTTGATGTAGAGCCATAGTCACGGTTATATACACGGGGTGCAGGGGTGGAACCCCTGCATGGGGGCACTGCACCCACCCCCTGTCCTAAGGAACGGGAATTGAATAATCTGTCAAACTTCACCGCAGAGCATGTCACCCAATCCTTTGGATAGGGAAAAAGGCAAAAGCAACTGAAGTTTCTTAGAAGGCGTAGAGAACGCAAAGATTTTACTCTGCGTCCTCTGCGTCTCTGCCGTGAACCCAATTTAGTTCAGCTTATTTCATTTGCGATCCTAACCAAAATGGCTACGGCGATAACAGAGCCAACAAACCAGTATTTACCAGGCGCTGCTGTCAAACTGGTCAGAGATGCTATGTTGCAACTCTGACGGGAACAGTAGACCAATGCCGACTGCCAAAATTACTTGCCCGAGAGGTTGCCTGTGAGAGTTCGATCGTTGTTGCCCGGAATGCTGGGCGTTATGGGGTCTCTGCTGATTGCTGCTGCGGCAGAAGCCGGAACACTTCAAACCTGGCGATTTAACCCCAGCGACAATCGGTTGGTGTTTACCACCGACGACGATGTGCAGCCCCGCGCTCAGCTCATCGGTGATCCGACCCGGCTGGTGCTGGATCTACCGGGAGTCCTGTTGGGTCGTTCGTTGACGCGACAGTCTTACAGTGGGGCAATCCGGGAAGTGCGGGTGGGGCAGCTTGACTCGCAGACGACCCGCATTGTGATTGAGCTGAGTCCCGGCTACACCCTTGACCCCAGTCGAGTGCTGGTACGGGGAAACTCTCCCACCGAGTGGTCAGTGCAGATCCCTGCTCCGCAGTACGCTGCTGTTTCGGGGGATGATTCTCAACCCAGTCGTCCCAGTCGTCCGGATCGTCCGATATCCAGAGGAACGACCCAGCTTGAAGAGTTTCAGGTGACGGGGGATGGCTTCTTCATCCGCACCAGCGGCAGCAACCCTGAAGTCGAGATTAACCGCAGCCGCGATCGCCGTCGGGTTACCCTGGAACTGCCCAACACGGTTCCCTCTGCCGACCTGGATACCGATTTTGCTGTCAACCGATTTGGCGTCAGCCGGGTGCAGATTGCTCAGAGTGATAACACTCCGCCGACCACCCGCATTACGTTGAATCTGAACCGCGATGCGTCTGATTGGCAGGCGATCGCCAGCAACCTGGGAGGTGTCGTGCTGTTGCCAAAAGGGGGGACGAGCATTGCCCCCATTGGTCGCGGAGAAACGCCCCAACCCGCCCGCCCGCGTCAGGGTCGGCTGGCCACTGTTCAATCGGTAGAACTGACGGGCGGCGGCACTCAGCTGATGGTCCGCGCCGACCGGGAGATTTCCTTCCAGAGCGGCTGGGATCGCTCGACGGGTCTCTACACGATCACCATTCCCAACGCTCAACTGGCCGATCGGGTCACGGGTCCGCAACTGCGGGCAAACAGCGGCCTGCGTCGGGTGCGACTGCTCCAGGAGGATAGTCAGACCGTAACGGTACTGGTCGAACCCGCCCAGGGTGTTCCCCTGGGCAGTGCCTTTAAGCCGAACGATCAGGCGGTTG
>JBIKWV010000140.1:0-8188 GCA_044356135.1 Elainellaceae cyanobacterium | reverse complement strand
TGGGAAGCAGTCTGAAATGAATGTGCAATCTACAACTCTGAGCGAAGCGTCTCGATCGCTCACCGCTGATCAGTTGATCCGAACAGCCATTCAACTGCTGGAGCAGGGTGATCCAGTCGCCGCTTTACGTAAGATGGACATGGCGTTCGCTCAGGGAGTCGAATTGCCCGGAATGCATTACATCCATTCCGTTATTCTTTGCAATGTTGGTCGCCATGAGGAGGGATTAGTCGCCGCACAGGCAGAGTTGCGAATCAATCCAGGACATACTCAGGCCCAGGAACAGGTAAATTATCTGTCCAAGGCGCTTGCCAAAACAACTGTCCCGGCAATTCCCACACACCAGCGCCCGTGGAGTAGCTCCATGTCCCACGAGACGCTTTACTCCATCCAGCAGGGAAGCCATAACTACACCTACCGCGGTGTTCCGATGATCAAAAATCCCTTTGATCAGGCGCTCTATCCTATGCTGCTGTGGGATCTTAAGCCTCGCACAATTATCGAGATTGGCTCAAAGGAAGGCGGTAGTGCCCTCTGGATGGGAGATATGCTGGACACCTTTGGCATCGATGGGCATATCTACTCGGTTGACATTGTGCGTGTGAACCAGGTGAGCCATCCTAGAGTGACCTTCATTGAAGGCAATGGCCGTGCTTTAAGCGAAACTTTCACGGATGAATTTCTGGAATCACTCCCCCACCCTTGGCTTGTGATTGAGGACGCAGACCACAATTACCCAACCACTAAACATGTCCTGGAGTTCTTCCACAACTATCTTCATCCAGGAGAATACATTGTTGTTGAAGATGGAATTATCTCTGACCTGACGAAAGACCCCACGTGCAGCAGTGGTCCCCATCTGGCTTTAAAGGAATTCTTGAAAACGCATCCCACTGAGTATGAAATTGACGGTGGCTACTGTGACTTCTACGGCTATAACCTGACGTGGAATACCAACGGCTACCTCAAGAAAGTAGCCATTGTTCCAGGACGTGCTACACACAAAGTTGCAGGGCAGCAATTCCCTCAAACAGCGAGCCTCCCCCTCCCATCCTCCGCTGAAACGATTGATCGCTATCGCCTGCGGGACTACAACCTGCTGGCCTTTCCAGACTGGGAGCAACCCGAAGATCAACTGTTTGAATCGCTGTCCCTGCTGCTCCAGAGTGTTCTGCTGCATCCCCAGCGCACCCGAATCACTCTGCTGCTGGATGCTACGGGCGTTGACCCGGAGGCTGCGGATTGGGCGATTTCCAGTGTGGTCATGCACCTGATGGAGCAAACGGACGTAGAACCGGAAGGTGCGCCTGAGATTGTGCTGCTGTCGGAGATGGAAAGCGATCCGACGCAAGGAGAAGCCCCTCTACAGCGCTGGCGAATTCTGCTGCCGTTTGTGGCAGCGCGGGTAGTGCTGCAACGAGAAAGTTCGATGGTGGAAGTGGGTGCTGAGGCGGGAACCGTGACCTCCTGCCCGGTTGAAACCCTACTGGAGGCGAACCTGCAAACGTTCCGCTTTGCCCAGGAAGCGGAGATCAAGGCACAGGCTGGCAAAGGACTGGTGGATGCCGACACCCTGCCTTACCTGCTGGCCGCCTTGCAGTATTTCTACCCCCACGAGGTGGAATGGACATTTGACCTGCCCAGCGTTCCACCGTGGCTGCTCAAGCCTCTGATGGAATACTGGCTGGCAACGCCGCCAATCTTCCACCGGGTTGGCGAATCGGCGGACTACCTGCACTTCGTCCAGAAGCTGACCGCGTATCTGCATCAGGAAATTCTGCAAAACCAGCGATCGCCCTTCTGGCAGGAAATCGCCGAATTCTTTATCCTGCGGCTACATCTGATTCCGCTCTATTTCAATCAGGAGGATTTGCGGCAGCTCTATCGTCAGCGAGCAGAGATTCTGGAGGCGGTGCTGACCCATCAGGGAACAACCATTGACCATGAGTTTGGAGGACGGGGCGATCGCCCTAAGATCCGCCTGGGGGTATTGGCCGCTCACTTTTATCCGGAGACGGAAACCTTTGCTACCCTTCCCGTGTTCCAGCACCTCGATCGCCAGAAGTTTGAAGTCATTCTCTACTCCATCGAACCCTTCAACCATCGGCTGGCCCAGCACTGCACCCGTCACGCGGATTCAGTGGTAGAGCTACCGCGCACAACGGATGGACGGGTGGCCCGCATTCGTGAGGACGACCTCGATATTCTCTTCATTGCCAGTAATGTGACAGCGGTCACGAACTGGGTGACACTGGTGGCTCCCCATCGGATGGCCCGCCTTCAGGTGGTGGGGATGAATTCCCCCGTGTCCACCGAGATGACCCACATCGACTACTACCTCTCCAGCCGTCTGACCAACCCCAGTTTCGACGTACAGATGCACTACCGTGAAACCGTAGTGCAGCTCGATGGTCCTGCCCAGTGCTTTGATTTCGCCACTGAGGCCCAGCCCGCCCCCACGCAGAAGCTAAGCCGTGAGGTGCTGGGCATTGCCCCGGATGCGGTAGTGTTTGTCTCTGGCGCGAACTTCCACAAAATCACGCCGGAACTGGAGGCCACCTGGGCAAAGGTGATCGCCGGGGTGCCCAATGCGGTCCTGCTGCTCTATCCCTTTAATATCAGTTGGTCCAGCGAGTACCCTGAAGCAGCCTTCCGCGATCGCCTTGCCGCCAGCTTTGCCCGCGAGGGAGTCAGCGCTGATCGCTTTCTGCTGCTGCCCAATGCGCCCAATCGGGGAGATGTGCTGGAACGACTGAAACTGGCGGATGTGTATCTGGATTCCCATCCCTTCTCCGGCATGACCTCGCTGGTCGATCCGCTTCAGCTTGGGCTGTCGCCAATCGTGATGGAGCTGGATCTGCCCGTTTCTCTGGCGCGGGGAGCGGCTTTTCTGAGAGATCTGGGCATTCCAGAGCTGATTGTGGAGTCCGAGGCAGCGTATGTGCAGTTGGCGATCGCCCTGGGAACACAACCCAAACGGCGACAGGAATTGCGCGATCGGATTCTGCAAGGGATGGCAAAGGCTCCAGGATTTCTGGACAGTCGGCGCTACGGCAAAGAGATGAGCCGTGTCTTCGAGTCACTGTTTGAGGCGTATCAGACTGAGGCGAACCAGCAGCAGGCCTCGGCAACAGCGCCCGCAGCGCAACCAAAGACAGTAGGATCCCAGCCATTGCTCCAGGTAAATCAGCCGATCGCCCGTCACTCGATGCGAGGCGCGCTGCTTCAGATCAATCGGTTGGGGTTTGAGCCAGCAACGGTCATCGACGTGGGAGCCGCCCTGGGAACCTTTGACCTGTACGAGCTGTTTCCCCAGTCCCGGCATATCCTGATCGAGCCAATTGCAGAAAATGAGCCGTACCTGGCCAAGATCTGCAAGAAACTGGGAAATGCCGAGTACTACATCGCCGCCGCCGCATCGGAGCCAGGAACCCTGACGCTGAGCGTCAATCCAGGGCTGGTCAATTCGTCGCTGGTGACTGCGGAGGACACCACCGCACCTACAGCGGAAATGCGGACGGTCAAAGTCGTTAGCCTGGATCAACTGTGCCGCGATCGCCATCTGCAACCACCCTTTCTGGTCAAAGTAGACGTGGATGGGAAGGAAATGGAGGTGCTGAAGGGGGCCGTTCAGGTGCTGGAAGCAACCGAATACCTGATCATTGAATCGACCTGCTTTGGTCAGATCAACGAAGTTGTGGATTTCATGCGGGAGCACGGCTTTGCCATCTATGACATTGTGGATCCGGTGTATCGTCCCGGCGATCATGCGCTGTGGCAGGTGGATCTGGCCTTTGTGAAACAGTCGGGTCAGTTTCGACAGAGCCACGGCTACGTAGAGTCTTCCAGCGATGGCATCAACCAGCAGCAGGTGTGGGAGCATCACCACCGCTATCGCGCTCAGCTCATCGACTACATTGAGCGCAACTATGGTGAGTCTGACGCATCTGCGTCTGAAACCAGTGCGGATCTTGGATTCACGCCCAAACCGATTACCTGGATTGCATTCCCTGACTGGCAGCAGCCTGAAGAAACGCTGTTCGATGACCTGACGCAGGTGGTGCGACGGGTCTTGAAAGCGGGCGATCGCCAGCAGCACATGCTGCTCCTGGATGCCAGCAGTATTGACAGCGACGACGCCAACCTGATGCTGGCCGATGCGGTGATGTACCTGCTGCAAGACGAAGGACTGGAGGTAGACGAAGACGGCCCGGAGATTGTACTCCTGCCTGAAATCAATCTGACCCAGTGGCAACAGCTCGCCCCCTCCCTTGCCGCCCGTGTCAAACTGGCCCACGAAGGATCAGTAGCACGCCTCAATCTGGCGGTAGATCTGCCTGTGGTGGAGCTGGAACCCAGGTAAGAGGTTATCTCCAGTTGGCGCTCCTACGATGCCAGGTGTTGTTCGCCCACATCAAGGAAAGAAACGATGGCGACCCGACGAGGAGTGTGAGCAAAGCGATCGGTCAGATTGAATAAGTAGCTGGAGTTTTGACTAATTTTCCTGTAATGCCGCGAAATGCCCTCTCAGAGGGCGTTTCGCGGCGTATTTAATTTTAGCGCCGATTTTCTCCAAAACGCTGACGCAGTCAGCATTTTGGAGAAAATCGGCGCAATTTAGTTAAAAGTCCAGTAAGCAGGATAGGTGCGACTCAGCCTGAAACCCCAAATATTGCGTTCCAGGAGGGCGATCGCTCCTGAAACACGCAGTATTTGGGGTGTTGATATTGACGTATTCCGGGCACTTTCAGGTAGAGTATAGCGGTATCAGAATATTTCTGAGAAAATGTTGTCCTTTCCTCGCAGGGTTAGTATATTTGTACCTGAGGGCGTGATTGTTTGAGAGGTGTGGTTTAGCCGCGCTTCTTTCCGAAAAGTCCCCGGTAGCCATCCCCTGCCTCCCCGGTACCGCTAGTGCACATTAAGCGCGTTGAACTGTCACATTTCAAATCCTTTGGCGGCACCACGCAAGTTCCTCTGCTGCCAGGGTTCACGGTTATCTCTGGCCCCAACGGGTCGGGGAAATCCAACATTCTGGACGCGCTGCTATTCTGCCTGGGTCTGGCCGGATCGAAGGGCATGCGGGCAGAACGACTGCCGGATCTGGTGAACCAAAGTGTCTCTAGTCGGGGAAAAGCCACGGTTGAGGCCAGCGTCACCGTCACCTTTTCTCTGGAAGAAGACCTGCGATCGGACGACGAAGACGAACCGCCCAGTTCGATTTCCCTGGAAGCAGGGCTGTATGAGGAAAACGGTAACGGCACCAACGGTAACGGCCATAAACCGGAGGCCGACCAGTTGACGCTGGATCCCAGTGTTACTCCTTTCAACGAGTGGAGCGTCACCCGCAAACTACGCGTTACCCAGCAGGGCACCTACACCTCCAACTACTATATCAATGGCCAGCCCTGTACCCTGACAGAGCTACACGAACAGCTCCACCGCTTTCGCATTTACCCCGAAGGCTACAACGTCGTCCTCCAGGGGGACGTGACCAGCATCATTTCCATGAACCCCCGTGAACGTCGGGAGATCATTGACGAACTGGCGGGGGTGGCAGCGTTCGATCGCAAGATCCACCAGGCCAAAGACAAGCTGGATGCGGTGAAGGAACGCGAGGAGAAATTTCGGATTGTCGAAAAAGAGCTGATTGCCCAGCGCGATCGCCTCGCCCAGGATCGGATCAAAGCCGAGAAGTACCAGCGTCTCAAGGCTGAATTTCAGAACAAGAGCCAGTGGGAAGCGGTGCTGGTGTGGCGGCAGCAGGCGCAGCAGGCGCAGCAGATCCAGGAGCAGATCGAGATGGGCGATCGCACCCTCACGGATCTCAACACCCAGCTCACCGCTGTGGCCGTCGAAATTCAGCAGGCTGCTGCCGAACTGGAGCGCCTCAACGCCCATGTGAAAGCGTTGGGAGAAGATGAACAGCTTGCCCTGCAATCCACCCTGGCCACCCGCGAAGCGGAACTGCGCCAGCTCCAGCGACAGGAACAGGAACTCGCCACCGCCAGCCGAGAAATTACCATTAATATTGATCGCAGTCAGCGCGAGATTCAGGAGCAAACTGAAGCGCTGGAGAAACTGGTGCAGGCGAAAACCAGTGAAACGGCGAATCTGAGCGGATTGCAGCGACAGCGGGACGAAGCCCAGCGCACGCTGGAGGCCAGTCGTGAGTCGGCGAATGCGATCGCCTCTGCGTCGGAAGCCTGGGTGCAGGAGCAGACCGCCCTGCGTCGTCAGGTCGAAGGCATTTTGCAAACGCTGGAGCCGCAGCGCACCGAACAGGCCCGCCTCCAGGAGCGGCTGAATCAGCTTCAGACCAAGATTCAAGAACAGAGTGAGTCGGTGGGGGCGATCGCCCAATCCATCGTCGAAAAACGCCAGGAGCGCGAGACGGTGGAGGTGCGTCACGGGACGTTGCAGCAGAATGTGGGGGCGATTGCCCAGAGCCTCGCCAGCGCCGAGCAGGAACTCCTGATTCAGCAGCAGACCCAGACCCGCCTGAGTCAGGAGCAGCGCGACAAACAGCGGCAACTGGATAAGCTGGAGGCCCAGGCCCAGGCCATGCAGGAGGCCCAGGGAACGGGTGCGTCCCAGGTGATTTTGCAGGCGGGAATTCGCGGCATCTGTGGCCTCGTCGCCCAATTGGGACGGGTCGATGCCCAGTACCAGCTTGCCCTGGAAATCGCTGCGGGGGGACGACTGGGGAACATCGTTGTGGAGAACGATGGGGTTGCGGCAAAGGGGATTGAACTACTTAAACAGCGCCGTGCCGGACGAGCCACGTTCCTTCCATTAAACAAAATTCGCTCCTCTGATCTCAAGCAAATCCCAGCCTGGAATCGTCCCGAAGGTTTTGTTGATTATGCGGTGAACCTGATCGACTGCGAGGATCGCTATCAGATTGTCTTCGCCTTTGTCTTTGGCAACACTGTCGTTTTTCGGACGCTGGAGCAGGCGCGGCAGCACATGGGGCAGTTCCGTATTGTGACGCTGGATGGGGAATTGTTGGAATCTTCGGGGGCGATGACCGGAGGCAGCATTTCTCAGCGGCAGGGTTCACTGCGGTTTGGCACCGTTGCCCCTGGTGAGTCTGCCGAGGCAGAGGAGTTGCGCGATCGCCTGCGGGAAATCGAGCGGATTTTGCAGCGCTGTGAGGGGGCGATCGCCACCGCCAGTGCTGTCGTGAAACAGCAGTCTCAGAGCCTGATGGAGACCCGCCAGCAGGAGCGAGAAGTGAAGCTCCAGGCCGACCAGCTCCAGCAGCAGATCAACTCCCTGGTTACCCAGGAGGCTCAGCTCCGCACCCAGCTTTCGCAGTACAGTCAGGAGCTGACTTCTACCCAATCCCACTTGCACACCCTGGAGCGGGAATTGCCCCAGAAGGAAGCCGAACTGGCCCAACTGCGTCAAACGCTGGCGGCACTGGAAGCCTCCCAGACCCACAGTGAATGGCAGCAGATGCAGGCGGTGATTCGCCAGCAGGAGGCCGAATTGGGCGATCGCCAACTGGCCCTCCGCACGGCAGAGCAGCGCCTGCAAGACCTGGACAGCCAGCAGCAGCGCCTCCAGGAGCGAGTGCAGCAGTTCCGGCAGCGGCTCCAGGAGTATCGCACCCAGCAAACCGGGCAGATGCAGCAACAGTCGAGCGTTCGCAATCAGATTGTGGCCGCCGAGGAGCAGATTGGTCAGACCCGGCAGGCATTAGCCGCACTGGAGCAAACCCTGGCGGCGGAGAAACAGCAGCGCGATCGCGCTGAGCGTTTGCTGGGAGAAAGACGCAATGCCCAGCAGCAGTTGGAGTGGCAGTTGCAGAAACTCCTGGAAACCCAGCAGCAGCGGCGTCAAGAACTGGTGGGAATTCAGGCACAGTTAGAGGAAAAACGGGCGGATTTACCCGATCCTCTGCCAGAGATCCCCGAGGAGGTGACCGATCTGTCGGTGTTGCAGCATGAGCTGCGATCGCTCCAGCGGCGGATTGAGAACATGGAGCCGGTGAATATGCTGGCGCTGGAGGAATACGAGCGCACCCAAACCCGTCTGGAGGAACTCAGCCAGAAACTCGGCACCCTGGAGGAGGAGCGCACTGAACTCCTGCTTCGCATCGAAAACTTCACCACTCTGCGACAGCGGGCCTTCAAGGAAGCCTTTGACGCAGTGAATGTCAACTTCCAGGGTATCTTTGCTC
>JBIKWV010000209.1:0-7041 GCA_044356135.1 Elainellaceae cyanobacterium | reverse complement strand
CTTTCGGAAGCATTTAATCCAGGTCTTTGACGAGTGGCAGCAGGAGATTGCCGAACTGCTCAATGCTGCCCGTTCTCAATTGAAACCCGGTATCAATCCCGATCAATTTGCACAGCAGCTCCTGAGCGCTATTGAAGGGGCGCTTTTGCTGGGGCGACTGTACAACGACCCGGAGCGCCTGAAGCGGTGTTTAGATGGGTGTCGTTTTCTATTGCGGTCTGCCCTGCAAAACGAAGCCCACAATGCACAAGCATCGAAGTAACCCATAGCACAACCTGCAACCCACCCCCCTATGCTATTTTCCTCATATACTCCTATATATCGGTAGAGATTTAGGAGTATCCAAACGCTCTTAAGCTGAATCACAGCATTTACTTCTATGTCATCAATTATTCTCCCCCGTAGACGGGTTCTCCAATGGTTTGGGGCTGGTTTTGTGTCTGCTGTTGGAACAGGTGCGATCGCTCAGGGGTGTGCGCCTGCACCCAAAGAAACCGTGAATGTTGGCTATTGGGTAGGTGGTGTGGTTTATTTGCTAAACCAGCAGAACACGCTCGATCAGGCGCTGGCATCCGTAAACGCCACCGCCAACTGGACTCAGTTTCCATCGGGGCCACCGCTGCTGGAAGGTATCAACACCAAAAGTATTGATTTTGGGCCAACAGGTAATTCTCCCCCCATCTTTGCTCAGGCGTCGGGGATTCCCTTTGTGTATGTTGCATCCTCCAACATTGCCCCCAAGCACCTTGCCATTCTGGTGACACCCAACTCGCCAATTCAGAAGATCGAAGACTTGAAGGGCAAGAAAGTTGCCTTTGTTAAGGGAACGCCTGCTCACTATCTGGTGATTCAGGCGTTGCGATCGGTCGGGTTAGACTTTAACGATATCGAACCCGCCTATCTACCGCCCGCTGATGGAGGAATTGCGCTGACGGGAGGCTCTGTCGATGCCTGGTCAATCTGGAATCCTTTAAACGTCAACTTTGTGGACAGCGGGAAGGCCAGAGTGCTGGCGGACGGAGAAACCATTGGCAGTAAAGTGATCTATTCAAATCGTTTATTTTATCTGGCACGTAAGGAATTTGCAGAAAAACATCCAAAAATCATTCAGGCGCTGCTGGATGAGATTCGCAGAACTGATGAATGGGCGCAGCAAAATCCCCGAAAAGCCGCTGAGGTCAACGCTCCCGCCGTCAAGTTAAGCGTTGATATTCTAGAAAAAACAGAACAGCGGCTAAATCGAGGTGTACTGCCAATTACAGACGAAATTATTGCAGAACAGCAGGCGATCGCAGACACCTACTATCAGCTTGGTTTGATTCCCAAACAGGTGGCGGTTAAAGAGGCAGTTTGGACAGGGGCGTAACGCCCGCTCGCTCCTTTGAAGAAGCAAAGGTGTTTTGGCAGATATCGCGTAATCGAGCCGCTCGCTCCTGCGGCTCCAGGCTGTAGGAGCTGAGAATCTCATTGGCAACGGTGTCTCCAAAACTGCGAAGCTGGGCAACTTCGTCTTCAGCAGGGGGCACGCGCCAGACGGTATCCTGACAAAACGTGGGGATTGCACCCTGAGTATTACGGGAAGCCTCTAGCAAAAACGGCCGGCGATCGCCCGAACGAATCTGCTTGCGGATCAACTGTCGCAGCATGATCACGCCGCGATCGCTGGTTGCAAGATGCTCCAGCGCATGAATGGCGATTGGGCGCTGCGAAACCTGGGCTTCATAATCCCCCGGCTGGCGCTGCCGCTCCTCATAGGGACGGTCTTCCACCTGTCCAATAAAGTCGATGCTCTGCTTGCCAACTTTGGTGCGATCACCCAGTCCATCTGGATCGAGTAGGTCATTGAAGAACCGCCATCCAATAATTCGCGTATGGGTGTCGTCAATCGGCACCATCCAGCGGGTAAAAGCAGTGCGTCGAAATACTTTCGTTTCTTTCGCACTTTCCCAGATCGCGCCCCCCTGGTTCATATTGGGGTAAATATTTTCTACCGTCCGATTCCAGATGTAGTCTCCCCAGCGGCGCGTCTGCACATTAATCATGCCCAGCGGCGTTTCACGGTAGTCAATCACCTGCGTTGCGCCAGAAGCGTCGCCAAACTGGGCACCGCTGATGCGGGTGTGCAAATACAGAACGTGGATTGGATCCTGGGTATTTTCGTAGACCTGAAGCCAGTTGCAGGGAATTTCGATGGAGAAGGGAACGGCGTCGGTTTCCGGCTGCTGGAGGGTGTCGAAAACGGGTAGTGGGGGGCGATCGCTGGGGTGTCCCAACCAGGCAAAGATAATACCGAACTGTTCCTCCACAGGATAAGCGCCTTGAGAGAGAGTTCTTTTGATCGGGCTGTGAGATGGTTCAGCCGGGGTTTCCAGTATCGTGCCATCCACATCAAAATGCCACCCGTGATAGCAGCAGGTAATTCCCCGCTCTAAAATTATCCCGTATTCCAGAGAAGCCCCCCGGTGACAGCAGTGGCGATGCAGCAGCCCTAGTCGCCCCGATTTGTCGCGAAACAGGACAAGATCTTCTCCCAGCACCCGCACCGCCAGAGGCAAATCCCTGACTTCAGAGGACATGGCGATCGGCTGCCAGCCGCGCCGCAGGTACTCTCCGCAGACTGTTCCAGGCCCCGTATGGGTAAGTTCTGCGTCTTCTAAAGGGATTTCGCGCTTGAAATATCCACTGAAGCCCAATTGATTTGACATAGAAGTTGCCTTTGTTCAGAAGGTATGAGATTCTGATAGGTGAAAAATATACGGCATATCGATATAGTTACCGTAGTTTATCATTTGGAACGCGGTCTCCCGCCCCTTTGAATACGGGACGATTGTCATTCTGGGGCTTTGAAGGTTCTAAAGGAGTTTGTGTTGCTGAAGTCCTGACCCCCTCAGTTCCTCCTTGAATAGGAGGGGCGCTGGCTTTTTCCCTTTGGTAAGGGGAGGGCGGGGATGGCCTGATGGTCGGAAACACAAAATTAGTCAGGGCCAGAAATTTTTGTCTTCTTTGACATCTATCAGCATTTAGCGTGATCAGGTGAAAGTGATGTTGAATGTGTTAGATCGAATTGGGCGATCGCATAAACTGCTTCGATATCTGGGTTTGGTGATCGCCACCCTGACAATAACGTGGTTGTTGACACTCTCTGGCTGTAGTCCGCAGCAAAGCGCCACCCAGCAGAGCAGTCCCCAGGCGCAAAGTAGCCCTCAAGCCCCGTCAGCGACTCCCAGTGCGCTCAATTTGAAAGCGATCAATCTCGGTTATCAAAGTGGTACTGCCGGGTTGAACTTGCTCAAGGGTCAGGGGTTGTTGGAAAAGCGCCTGCAACCGGAGGGCGTCCAGGTCAACTGGATCGAGTTCCGGGGAGGTCCGCCCATGATGGAGGCAATGGCCGCAGGTGGGGTGGATCTGGGGGGCGTAGGGAATTTGCCGCCCATCTTTGCGCAGGCAGGAAACAACCCGGTGGTCTATGTCGCTTCGGCAAGTTCTAATGCCGCTTCATTAGGGATCATTGTGCGGAAAGACTCTCCAATTAAGACGGTAGCAGACCTTAAGGGAAAGAAGGTAGCGGTGCAGAAGGGAACGGCTCTGCAATATCTGGCCCTCAAAGCGCTGGAATCCGGCGGGTTGACAATTAATGATATCGAGCCGGCTTATCTAAATATTCCAGATAGCTACACTGCGTTTGACGCGAATAGTCTGGATGCCCTGCCTGCTGCCGATCCCTACTATGCCCAGCAGGAGTTGTCGGGAGTAGCCCGGGCGATTGTCACTGGCGATCAGGTGGCACCACAGCGGGGTTACTACATTGGCAGAAAAGAATTTGCGGAGCAGCACCCAGAGGCCATTAAGATCATCCTGGAAGAGTTGCTGAAGGCCGAAGCCTGGGCGAAGGCGAATCCCAGTGATGTGGCTAAGCTTCTGGCGCAGCAAACCAAGTACAAGGTAGAAACCTGGGAATGGCTTTTGCAGAACCGTCCGCCCTTCTTTGGTGCCAATCAATTGACCGATGATGTGATTGCTGAGCAGCAGAAGGTCGCAGATTTGTTCTATAAGGAGAAACTGATCCCGAAGGCGATCCAGGTTAAAGATATCGTCTGGAAGCAGCCGTGAGAGTTGCTCCTGTGAGCCATGTAACCACTCAGGCTCTCGCCCAGCAGCAGCCTGAGTAGTTACGGATCTGGACTTTTGACTAAATCGTGCCAATTTTTCCCGAAACGCTGACGCAGTCAGCGTTTCGGGAAAAATTGGCGCTAAATTGAATAGGCCGCGAAACGCCCTCGCAGAGGGCGTTTCGCGGCCTTACAGGGAAAATAGTCAAAAGTCCAGTACGGATCGTGGATGAATTAACCTTGGATTATTGTTGAGAGAAGCGCGGCTAAGCCGCACTTCTCTCAACAATCATTGGGGTTTAAGTAAGTGGGCGTGGAAAAAGTCGAAACCCAAAAAGCTGCTCCGCCCGCGCAGCGGGCGGAGCAGCTTTTTGGGTTTCAAGCTTAATCGCGCCTGCCTACTTAATTTATCCACAATCTTTAGCGATGCCCCAGAATGGGGTGAGGTTTGTAGGGTTCCTCCAGGAGCTGGCGTTCTTCATCCGACAGTTTTAGATCGATCGCCTCGACTGCTTCCTTGAGATGCTCAATTTTGCTGGCTCCAATAATGGGAGCGGTGATTCCGGGCTGATGCAGCAACCAGGCAAGGGCAATTTGTGTGGGAGAAACGCCCCTTGCCTTAGCCAATTCCACCACGCGATCGACCACCTGAAAGTCGGACTCTTCGTAATACAGGCGATGGGCAAACTCGTCGGTTTTGGCGCGGGGAGTATCGCCATAGCCCTGCCGCTGTCGATTCCCCGCCAAAAAGCCTCGCGCCAGGGGACTCCAGGGAATCACACCCAGCCCTTCGGCACGCGCCAGGGGCAGCACTTCCCGCTCCTCTTCTCGATAGACCAGGTTGTAGTGATTTTGGATGGAGACAAATCGTGTCCAGCCGTGCAGATCAGCCAGGTACAGCGCCTTGGTAAGTTGCCAGGCGTAGACGCTGGAGATGCCGATATATCGCACTTTACCAATCTTTACCAGATCGTGCAGTGCTTCCAGGGTTTCTTCAATCGGAGTTTCGTAGTCCCAGCGGTGGGTCTGGTAGAGATCCACGTAATCCGTTTGCAGTCGCCGCAGGGATGCATCAATGCTGTCAAAAATGTGTTTGCGTGACAGTCCGCGATCGTTGGGACCATCGCCAACAGGATTGTAAACTTTGGTTGCAATAATCATCTGATCCCGTCTGGCAAAATCCTTCAGCGCTCGTCCTAAAATTTCTTCGCTCACCCCTAAAGAGTACACGTCGGCAGTATCAAAGAAATTGATGCCCAGTTCCAGCGCCAGTTTGATAAAGGGTCGGCTGTCTTCTTCCGTCAAAACCCAGTCGCGCCAGTTGCGATCGCCATAGGTCATCGTTCCCAGTGCCAGACGCGATACCTTCAGCCCGGTTTTGCCCAAATTGACGTAACTCATAAATTTCACCTCAGATACTTTGTAAACGGATTCCTTACAAAGATTGCGCTGAACGAGTAAATCTGGTTTAATCTACAATAAATCGATAGATATGCTGTAGTTTTCGCACCCAGAGTATCGCACATCTTTTTCGCCAAATAAACCCTCTTTGAATAAATTCCTCTTTGATGAGAGGCGCAGTGGTCAAATTCTCTCGATCATCTCCTCAATTGGTTTACGGCTCATTCCAGATTTGGCTATCCTGAATGGCCTGTCACAGATGGAGTAGGTTGTACCCGCTCCATCTGTGAGAGAGCGTTTCATCACTCAAGGCGAACTGCTATCTGGCTGTTCATTTAAGGCGAGAAAGTGCTACGGCGAGAAAGTGCGGCGCGGTACGCCACCCTTTCCCGCCAGACTCATCTCTCTGGTTCTATAAGGAGTTGCTCAACATGGGTTATAAATACATCGAAGTTAAGCCCACCAGTACTTATATTGGTGCCGAGATTGAAGGCGTGGATCTGTCCAAATCCCTCTCCGATGAAGTGGTTCAGGAAATTCGTCAGGCGCTGTTGAAGTGGAAGGTTGTCTTCTTCCGGGGGCAGAACCTTGACCACGCAGGACAGGTGGAATTCACCTCGCGGTTTGGGGAAGTCACCTTCGCGCATCCTCTGGGAGAGCCAGAGCCCGTGCCAGGATTTCCGCAGCTCAAGCCCGTCGATCGCAAGCTCTATGAAAGACAGTATGGGTTTCGCACGGGTGGCCCCTGGCACACTGATGTCACGGCTGCGATTAACCCACCCGCTGCCTCCGTTCTGCGTGCCGTGAACGTTCCCAGCGTTGGCGGAGATACACAGTGGACGAACCTGGTGGCTGCTTATGAGGGGTTGTCTGCACCGCTACGGACGCTGGCGGATACATTGAAAGCCGAGCATCGCTTCAATGCTGGTGGGTATCAGCCCAAAGACTCGAAGTTCGATGAGCGGATTTCGACCAATCCCCTGGCCTCCATTCATCCCGTCGTGCGGGTTCACCCCGAAACCGGAGAACGAGCGCTGTTTGTCAATCCTGGCTTTGTGTCGCGGATTGTTAACGTGTCGCCTCAGGAAAGCAAACTGCTGCTGGAGTTGTTCTTTAATCAGATCACTAAACCCGCCTACACCACTCGGTTTCGCTGGAATAACGGTGACATAGCCTTCTGGGATAACCAGGTCACAGCGCACCTGGCCCCGCAAGACCTGGACGAGCTGGACATCGATCGCCTCCTCTACCGCACAACGATCACCGGTGATGTTCCCGTTGGTGTTGATGGGTCTCGCTCGGAAGTGCTGCATGGCGAAGTTTTTACCGCTGCTGTACCCAGCGTTTTCAAAGATGTTGAGAAGGCGGTGACTCCTGCGCTTTCCTGATGAGATGCCGATCGCCCACGGGGCTGTCAAGAAATAACTTCCTGCCCTGTCCGATACAACTCCGGCTAAATCGTCCTACCTTACAGCAGTTTTCATCAATATGAGGTACGGGGGGGTGGGGGCGGTGCCCCCACGCAGGGGTT
>JBIKWV010000139.1:0-8215 GCA_044356135.1 Elainellaceae cyanobacterium | reverse complement strand
AACAGTTTCTTCTGTTGGCTGCCAGTCCTGCAAACCAAGCTCTGACAACAGCAAATTCTCAGCTTGTTGGTAAAGGTTCTTTGACTCTTGAATTCGTTCTAGATATTCAAGAACAATCACTCTAATTAATTCTTGGAAGGTTGGATTCGCTTCATATACGCTAATTTTCTTGACTCTTGCCAAAGTTAACTGATACTGAATTGTTAGTTCTCTAGCCCTGTAGAGTTGACCAAAGCCATAATGACATCTCAAAAAGATCAGCAGATAGTAAGGATCTATATCCTTGATTCCCTGAATACCGAGAACGGTTCTAGATAAAGCTACAACATCGTGTTCTTCTACTAGACTTGCATAACAAGGGGTTCCTACTTTCGTAATGACCATATCTCCTTGGTTTAATAAGTTTATTCCTTTGCTCTCTTCCACAAAAGAATATGGCAATCTCTCAAAGAGATCATCCTGGTCATGTGTGATTAATGGGTAGTTTATGCAGTCAACACACCTTATAAAGGGCGTATTCCCAATTTCGTAATATTGTGTTGCTGCTGGATAGAATGCACTAGCGACAAACGTGCCTAGCCTTTCAAAAGCGGTAGTATTTCTCCTTTTCAAAGTTGCTTGTATCACCAAACTATCTTTCCAGAAATATTCAGCATCAAATCTATCCCCAAGATCAATTTCGCTAAATTGAATCTCTACCGCTTCAAGCCCATCCATTAACCGCTGATACCTGACAGCATCAAACGGTGTCACGGATGGGCTGGGTTCAAAAAAACTGAGCTTCTCCTTTTTGGCAAACTCAATAAACGCTTCTGCAATACCGTCCTCTGTCAGTCCTTCATGGTTATACAAGTCATGATCCACCACTAAGTGGCCGTGTGTATCTTGCAGAAAATCACCTTCGACTCCAACCACCCGGTCCACTGGGGAAGGCGGCAGCAACTCACTCAATTCATTCTCAGTTGGTGAAGTGGTAGACGATGTAATTTTGCGCCAAATCTTCTCCCCAGAATTATCCTTCCCCGACTTCCGCATTGTGGCAAAAAAGATGTTGTAATCATCCTTGTGTGGGCAAAGTGGGCCAACCTTCGGGTCGTCGTTCCACTTCTGCACAAGAAGTACCGAGGTCTTTGTTCCTGTGTGTGGCTTAAACGTATTACCGTGTAGTCCCACCACTGCTAAGATTCGACAGCGCTCTGCAATGAAATCTCGGATGTATTTATCGGAGGAGTTGTTAAATCTTCCCTGGGGGAGAACAATTGCCATCCTTCCCCCCGGTTTTAAGAAATCCAGGTTCCGCTCAATAAATAGGATGTCTCGTCCTACCTTTGTTTGCCATTTACCATCGGGCTTCTTTGCCAAGTCGTAGCGGGAGATCATGCGTGGTTCTTTGATTTCACCAGCAAAGGGTGGATTTGCCATCAGCACATCAAACTGAAACTCCCGATAGTCCTTGCTGCCTTTTGGCCGCAATCGTTTCAATCGTTTGAATGCTTGATTGTAAATTTCATCCCATTCCTCTTGCTTGGTAACTTCATCCCAAAGCTCATAGTCTAATGTGTTCAGATGCAGTACGTTCGTCTGCCCATCGCCTGCAATCAGGTTTAGTGTTCGTGCCACACGGACTGCCTTTTCATCAAAGTCGATCGCAAATACCTTCCCTTCTACATACTCCTTGCAGCGGGGTGGCTTCTCCTCCAGTGAGAACAAATGACTCGCTTCTAATCCCTCATCCTCTAGAATTTGCCGCCAAACATAGAAAATCGTATGTACCGGAAATCCTGATGACCCTCCGGCTGTATCGATCATGTACTCATCCTCTTGAGGATTGAGCATCTTCACACACATATCAATGACGTATCTGGGGGTAAAATATTGGCCCTTTTCGCCCTTGCTGCTCTGGTTAATTAGATATTCAAACGCCTCATCAATCACATCAAGATTGGAGTTGAACAGCTTCACATTCTCCAACGACGAAACACACACTGATAAGTGGGACGGGGTCAAGCTAATCTTGGCATCTTCACTAAACACTCCTTCCCATGTGTTCTTAGCCTTATCGAAAAGATCCTGAATTTTATTCTTTAATGCAGCTTCCGTCTGACCCGTGTTGCGAAACTCCAAGGAGCGGGTCGATCGACGGTTGCCCTGCCCGGAGTACCACTCATCGTAGAGCTTGGTGAAAATTAACTTAAATAACTCCTCAAAGACATCTACTCCGGCGTTCGACAGTACCTCATCTTCCATTTCTTCAATCAAAGTTTTGAGGGATTTGTTCTCCTTTCTTAACTTGTCATTCTGGATGAGGTCTTCCAGAGTGAACTTGATTTGAAGAACATCTGCAAGGGTTTGAGTCGCAGTTGGTAGAGCGGGAATGTCTTCAAAATAGTTTGGATCTTTGCGCTGGTAATAGGAGATTTGATCACCGTTCGTCCAAACAGCAATTGGCGCGCCTGTAGCGTTGCAGTAGGAGCGGAGTTGGTCTTTTCCATCCTTCAGTTTTGGCTTCTTTAGCTCTACGACCATGTAAACCGTATTAGGACGGTCTTTGTCCATCACTACGATGTCTGCCCGTTTGACCTCTCGCCCGAAGTTTACCCCGTACTCTACCTGAATACGATTGAGGGGATAGTTCAGGCGTTCGATTAGAACCCGTAAATATAGTTGCCGTATCGCTTCCTCTGGTGTGAGCTTAATTGTCTTTTTACGAATCGGACAGGTTGTGTAAGGAACCTCTCCGTTCTTTGCCTCTTTCAGAGTGATCGTTTGTTCTAAGTCCTCAATTTCGTTCTTCTCGAACTGCGAAAGCTTGTAATTTGAGTCTTTGAGGATATCGGCTAATTTCATCAGGATCTGTCGTGTCGTTACTGAAGGCTTTCCATTTATAAGGGTTTCACCTCCCTGTGACTACCACCTGATGCAATTTCTTAATCTCCCCAGTGGCGATCGCTTGCATCAGCTTATTGAACAAACAGTCATGCACCTCAGCACGATGTATCGTGAGGCGATCGCCTCACGACTTGGTCTGCCATAATCCTGCCCTAGTTCTCCCGTCCCGTACTGGTTTTCCTGGCCTTCTATATGGCCAAAACCAGCTCTATGCAATAGGATCGGCTCAGAGATTATTATCTATGGCCCCCCTATGGATGTGATTGCACTGGTCGGTTTTCTGGCTCCATTCCTTCCGGCTCTGGTGAAGCTGGGGGAAAGTGCGGCGATCGCTGCGGCTGAGAAGTTTGGCGAGGATGCCTGGGATAAAGCAAAGACGCTCTGGGGCAAACTGCGGCCCAGGGTGGAAGCAAAGCCGCTGGCTCAGGGGGCGGTGCAGGAGCTGGCGGAAAATTCGGATGATGCGGACGCGCGGGAGGCGCTGACGAAACAGCTCCAGAAACTGCTGGAGGCAGACCCGGCGCTGCTGGCGGAGGTGCAGAAGCTAATGAGCGAGAATGCCCAGACGGTGAGCAAGGTGATCAGCATCAGCCAGACGGTGACCGGGGATAAGAATATCGTGATTGGTCAGTCGGACGGGTCGATCAACATTCACCAGAGTTAGGGTGGTGAATCTTGAAGCGCTTCTACCGATGGATTCAGCGGAGGATTCGGGCGTTGATGAACTGGTGGCTGCGGCTGGGGCGGCGAGGGCAGGGGGGCGACCCTGGCGGTAACGGCGGAGCCGCACGCTCTCGTCGGGTTCCGCCTGGGGAGGAGATGCCCGATGGGAGGGAGCGTGTGCCTTCGGCTGCGGGAGAGCCGACCGCTGCGGTGCGATCGCAGAGTCCACCGGAATTCTCAGCGCCTGCATCGTTGCAGGTTGACCAGAATGTGAGGGGCGATCGCAATATTCCCATTGGTCAGGCTACCAACGTCACGATCCATCAATACGATGGGCGCGATCGCCCCTCCCGCTCCGGCAAACCGTTTCTGATGCCGCCGCTGCCGGACTATTTTGTGGAGCGTCCCGAAGAGCAGCAGAAGGTCAAGGACTCCCTGATGTCGATGGCGACGGATAGCAGCAACCGTGGAACGCTGGTGGTGAGTGCGATTTACGGTCTGGGTGGGATCGGCAAATCGGTACTGGCGGCGGCGATCGCCCACGATGCAGAGGTGCAGAACCGCTTTGAGGATGGCATTCTCTGGGTAACGTTGGGTCAGGAGCCTGACCTGCTGCCGCTGCTGAGCGCCTGGATTCAGGAGCTGGGCGATCGGGATTTCAAACCGACCACTGTGGATGCAGCTTCGATGCACCTGCGATCGCTGCTGTACGACAAACGGGTGCTGGTGGTGGTGGATGACGTCTGGAACCCGGACCATGCAGAACCCTTTCGGGTGGGGGGAGAAGGTTGCCGGGTGCTGGTGACGACCCGCGAAGCCGACATTCGGGGGGCGAAACGGTATGACCTGGAGGAAATGAGCCTGGGGCAGGCGGTGGAGCTGCTGACGAAAAAGTATCCGGCCAGCGTGACGGAGGGAGACCTTCAGCAGGCCGAAGCCCTGGCCAAAGCCGTCGGCAAATTGCCCCTGGCGCTGGAGCTTGCTGCCGCCCAGTTAGAAGATGGCGTCACCTTTGCCGAACTACTGGAGGACTTGCAGGCGGAGGTGGCTCGACTGGAGATCCTTGACCGACCGGGGGCGGCCCTCAGCGAGAAAATGCGGCGCAATTATAGTCTGACTGCATCGCTGAACCTGAGCCTTCAGCGACTCTCGCCGGAACAACTAAAGCAATTTGCCTGGTTGGGGGTGCTGCCGGAGGACATTTTGGTGAACGAAACGGTTGCAGCAACGCTGTGGGAAGTCACTCCAAAGCAGGCGGGGGCGGCGCTGCGAAATTTTCGCTCCAGGGCGCTGCTGCTGGCCGGTGCGAAACAGGTCGGACAGAAGCCCACCTATCGGCTGCATGACCTGATGCACGATATGTCGAGGCGGCTGCTGACAAGTAGCCCCGAACCCCAGGATGACCATGACCTGCCGGGGTTGGGGCTGCCGCTGGCCGATGCCCATTCAGTTCTGCTGAAGCGCTACCGACAGAAAACAACGAACGGCAAGTGGCACACCCTGCCGGAGGATGGCTACATCCATAACCACCTAACCTGGCACCTGGAGCAGGTGGGGCGACTGGGGGAGATTCATCAACTGTTGCAAGAAGAAACAGAGGAGGGGCGCAACGGCTGGTATGAAGCCTGTGAAGCGCTGGGGCAGACGGCCAGTTTTGTAACGGATGTGGGACGAGCATGGCGACTGGCGGAGGAACTGTATTCACAGAACCCGGTAGAGGCGATTCGTTTACAGTGCTGGTATGCACTGGTTGTGACGACTCTCAATACGCTTGCCAGCAATCTTCCGCCTGAACTGATTGCTGCCCTTGTGAAAAATGGGCACTGGCAACCTATGCAGGGTCTTGTATATGCTCAGCGAGTTCAGGATGAAGAAGATCGAGTAAATGTACTCAGAAACCTTGCTCCCTACTTACCCCCATCTTTACATGATGAAGCATTGAAGTTAGTGCGAGAAATTCAATCCCCATGTGATCGGGCAAATGCACTGGTTAATTTGGTTCCTTATATACCAGAGATTTTCTCTGAAGTGGTCGAAACTATCAACCAAAGTAATTCTTTCAGGAGAAATTCTTTACTGCGTAAGCTGATTTCTCTCATGCCAGAATCAATGTCACTAAGCGCATTACAACTAGTTCAGCAGATTGAATCAGAATCTGATCGAGTCTCTGCACTGAAGGATTTAGCACCTCGTATACCAGAATCGATGTTATCAGAGGTACTGCACATAACGGGGCGGATTCAGGATGATAAGGGACGATCATCTTTATTACATACATTATCATTACGTATGCCGAATGTTTTGTCAGAGGCATTGGCAGCGGCACGACAGATTCGAGACCCTGAAACTCGTTTCTCTGCACTGATTGAATTGGTAGATTCTGTACCAGAAATGTCATCTGAAGTCTTTGAAGTAATTCAGCAAATTCAATCTGATTCAAAGCGAGCTTCTGCGTTGGTTCAACTGGCTCCTTACATTTCAGAGCAGATGTTGCCATCAGTGATAGATGTGGCACGGAAAATTCAGGATGTGCCTGAGCGAGCTTCTGTAATAGGAAAACTGGCACAGTTTTTCCCGACACTTTTACAAGAAGAAGCATTGGAAGTGGCACGACAAGTTGATGATCCAAAGTTTCGCTCGGCTGCGTTGAAAAGTCTGGCACCATATCTGCCAGAAGCTTTACAAGAAGCGTTGGAGGCAGCGCGGCAAATCGATAAGGCAGATGATCGCGTCGTGGAATTAGGGGGGTTAGTACGGTATTTGCCGGAGGAGCTTTTACCAGAAACACTGGAGGCTGCTATGCAAATTGAATCTGCTTATACCAGAGCACTAACCCTTTGGGTTTCATCTATTGGTCAGCAAAGGCCAATTTCTGAAATCTTTTTAAGGAAAGCATTAGAGGAGGTTCCAAGACTCTCAGATGAAACTATTCGTGGCGAAGTTTCTAGCCGTGATTATGTTCTAGGTGAGTTAATGGGTGTTCTTCCCGATACGTTGTTGAAGGAGGCATTGGAAGTATGCCGATTGATCTATGATCAAGCATCACAGGCAGTTGCTCTTCTCACTCTTGTGCATCAATTGCCAGAGTTGCCGCCAAAGATATTAGTCATAACTCAGAAGATTCAGGATGAAAAGACTCAGGCGTTTTTGATCAAAAGGCTTGTTCCATACCTGCCGGAATCGATGTTGCCGGAGGTACTGAGAGTAGCTCAGAAAATTCAGGATGAAGAGTCTCGGTCATCCGCATTGTGCGAGTTGTTTTCCCACCTGCCAGATTCCTTGTTGCCGCGGGCGCTTGAATTGACTCACCAAATTCAAGATGAAAAGTCTAAGTCATCCCTTTTATGCGAGTTAGTTGCGTATGTACCAGAATCTTTATTACCTCAAGCGCTTGAGATAATTCAGCAAATTCAGCATGAAGAGTCTCGATTATTGGCGCTAAGTGAGATTGTTCAACATTTTTCAGAATCGATGTTGCCAATAGCATTAGAACTTACAAGGAAAATTCAGAATGATTATCACAGAGTATTAGTGTTCTGTAGTTTGGTACCACGTCTCCCTGATTTGTTGCCGGAAGTCCTGGAGACAATTAAACAGCTTCAAAGTGTGGGAGATCAAGCAATTGCGTTAAATATGCTGGTGCCGTATTCGCCAGAATTATCACGGGAAACTTTAGAAACAATTCGGAAAATTCAAGATGAGTGGGACCTAACATATGAGCTACGGAAGTTAATACCGCACTTGTCGGAGCCGATGTTGTTAGAGGCTTTAGAGATGATCAGGCAAATTCAAAACCACGGCAAACGAGCATTTGCGCTAATTGACTTATTATCATATTTGCAGCCGACCTCGTTGGAAACATTGGAGATCACTCAGCAAGTTAAGGTTGAAGTATTAGAAGCAGTTCATGAAATCCAGGAGTCTTCTGACCTAGCATATATACTCATCCCGTTGATACCCTACCTGTCAGAGTCACTGTTACTAGAAGCATTAGAGATGACTCGCCAGTGCCTGCCAGAATTGCTCGATGATCCGCATGTAAATGTGAACAGAAGCATGAGGGAGGCGCTGGCCGATCTCCCAGAATCTCTGCTACCAGAAGCATTAGCGGTCATAAAGCAAATGCGGTCTGAATTACAATGCGCAATTGCATTACAGGCTTTAGTGCCTCATTTACCTAACCTAATGCTGTCAGAGGCTTTACAAGTAACTCTGCAAATGCAATCTGGGTTAAATAGGGCGATCGCCTTCCAAGCCATCGCCCCCCGACTCACCGAAATCTCTTCCTCCTATGACCTCTGGTGTGAAGCCCTCCATTCCCTATCGCATCTAAACCGCGAGGAATTTCTACCCACACTAGCTAAACTCGAACCCAGCATCACTGCTCTGGGAGGCAAAGAAGCGATATTAGCAATGGTGGAAGCTATGCGACATATATGCAGCCAGTGGAAATAGAGTTCTCAAGAACATACGTGGTCACCTCTCTCGACAAGGGCGATCAGGGGTGAAGTTTCCTAAGTGTGGCGATCGCCCTACAGTTCCCCCACAGGAGGCGTTGCGGAGCAGTTCCCCCCAAGGGGGTAAACGCCTATCGATGGGATACCCCCGGTACCTCCCCCACTACCCTGATACCCCTACCCCCACCCGCGTGTCACAAAAATTT
>JBIKWV010000001.1:0-25987 GCA_044356135.1 Elainellaceae cyanobacterium | reverse complement strand
GAGCGTTTGATGGGATTAGCTTCAACAAAGGGCCAGCTAGTTAACTAGCTGGCCCTTTTTGCTTGCAGCGTTTTGTGTGCATTGAGGCCAGTGGTCAGAAACAGGTGACCCAGCAGGCTGGGTGTGCCTCCCTCCTTGCGAGCAATTTCCTCAATTTCATCCTTCACCGTGCTGCTCACACGGAGCGTGAGCACTACCAGCGGTTCTTTTCTTTTCGATACCTTCTCAATCGATCGGTTTGGCATCGTGGCCTCCAAGACCCTAAATATGGATTCTTCAAAATTCGAGCGTAGATCGTTCGAGCGTAGATTGAATGATCGGATCGTATACCAGCTCTCCAAGTTCTGCCAAGTCCTCGGCGGTCTTTCTTTTACGCCCTCACTTGGTACAGAAAAACTTCTGTTGCAACTTCCCTGCAATCGCCTACCAAAGTAGACAAAAATCAAACCGCTTGATTTTGTTTCTGTTATTAGCTTTCAGCGCTCGCAGATCCCTCTAAATGGTAGTCCTAATCTCTACAGGATGAAGAATGTCAGGTGTAAAAGTGTAAAAGTTAAAAAGTTAAAAAGTTCAAAAGTTAAAAAGTTAAAAAGTTCACTGGGTGTTAAATTCAACTAGCCAATCACTTGTTAAACACGCGATGGAGTTGGAGGAGAATCAGGGTTAAGTACAAACCTACTATTTCCCCGTTTTATTCGGTTTCTTTCGGTTTCTTTCGGTTTCCTGTCCACGCTAAATCTGGAACTGGCACGTCCCTACACCTCCTTTGCCCTAACCGATCGCCCTTCTGGAGCCACAGATGAAGTTCCCTGCTGGGGATCGACAAAGCGGGGTGAAATGCGGTAAATTTGGCATAGCAAAAGCGGCCCCCTCCCGGTGGCTGTGAAAAAATTCAGAACCCGTTGGCGTCTTAGTTTCTCAGGCTGCGCTGACGGGTTTTTGATTGGAACTGATCCTACAACGAATGTTTGTTCTGGTGGCTGATTCCTCCAATTAAGTTTTAAGCTTCTATCGGCCTTACCCGGCGATGCGCCGCCAAATCTCCTGAATTTCGGCCAGCAGGCGATCGAACCGCTCCCGGAAGTCAATGTGCTGCCGTCGGTTCTCGCGGGCCTCGGTAACAAGCGCTTGAATGCTGGAGTTAGTGCTGCTGATATTGAGCCGCAACTGCGATTCAATCTCCTCTCGTTCCGCCCGGTCATCCATGACGGTTTGCCCCAGCGCTACAACACTCTTTGCGGCAGATTCGGCAATCTTGCGGGTTTCCTCGTTGCGATCGCCTAATGCCTGAATTGCGCGGGCATTCGATTCAACAATCTGCTGAGTAGCCTGCTGAGAAGCAGCAACCTGCTCTAATAACGCCTCAATTCTGTCCAGCCGATTTGCGTCCGTCATGGTGCGATCGCCTCACTTCTCATTGCTCTTCTTCAGCGTAGGGCTGTAATCTCCCTTCTCCTTCGCCTCACGGATGCCCAGCTCCACCAAAAAGGTGGCAAGGTTCGCCACTGGTCGGCCCTGTTGCTGTGCCCAGTCCTCCAGTTCCGTCGCCGCTGAGTCGGGGAGGGTGATTGTAATCCGCTTCATCGCTGCGTTTTGCATGATTCTGATACCTCAGCATACTTGGTTCTGCCGTGAAACTGCGTTTTGCATCTTTTAAGATGCTTTTCAGATGCTCTTAGTATGTTAGCATGTGTTCGAGCGACGTACAGGGAGGGAAACCCCAACGAACATCTGGCGATCGCGCTCCAGTAGCGCTCAGTTCGCCCCTTATTCCTGCCAAGCCTTTACAGGACAAGCATTTGAACAACTTTCAGGAGGCTCAGACCCAAAATGACCGCAAGCCTACAGAAATCCGCAATACGAACAGATAGCGAACGCGCTAGGGATACCGCCCTGATTCGCCCCACCGTTTGCTTTGATGGCGGCAACCGCACGATCCAGTGGATAAACCCGACTGGAGGCGTTCACACGATTCCCAGCTTCATCAAAGACATTGACCCCACTTGGGAAGATGTTTCGCCCGATGAAAAGTCTGTGGTGATTGAGTTTGAGGGAAAGACGTTCGTCATTGGGCAGGCTGCAAAAGACCTGAATGGAGTGCCCGTATTTCAGGATGACAAAGTGAAGCTCGCCCAGCGCCTGGTGCTGGCAGCATTACAGCCCAATCCAGGCCAGAACGTTCTCCGGGTTGAGAGGTTGCTGATTGCACTGTCCAATAGCCGGAATGAAGCTGATGTTGCGGCATTGCAGGCGATCGCTGGTACTTTTGAATTCCGTCGCAATGGAAAGTCCATCGTTGCATCGGTGCGATCGGTTGAAGCAGTTGATGAAACGAAGGCGGCGTACCGATTTGCAATGTGTTCCGGGCTGTTTCTCAGCCGCAAGAATCCAAACGGGGTGCTGGATCTGGGAGGCGGGACCAGCATTCTGCGGCTCTATTCCACCAGTGGTTCATTAATGCGCGAGGCTGATTTGATTCTGCCTGGAACCTATGACCTGGCCCGCCGGATTGCTGCCCGCATTACGCGCGATCTCCCAACCAGCCCCAATCTGACGCTGATTATGGACGGCATTGAGACGGGGGACTTCGCACTGGGGACGACGGGTTACTGCTTCCGCGCCGCGTTTGAAATTGCCCGTGACGAATGGCTGGCAGAGATACGCGGGGCCATCAAAACCCGCTGGGGGCAGTGGCTTTCCAGCCTGGGTGAAGTGCTGATTATCGGCGGCTCCGCTCCAGTTGCAGCGCCATTGCAGGAGGCCACAAAAGGACGTTTCAAAATTGCCCCTAACCCTCAGTCCATCAGCATTGTGGGGATGACTGCCCTATGAGCCAAACGCGCATCGTTCTTGACCCAGCCATCCGGCAGATCGTGGACCAGATTCAAGCAAAAACTCGCGCTAATAGTCCATCGGCGGCGATCGCGCTGATGATTTCTCGCTACGGACGCCATCTGCTTGAAACCTGGGAGCTGGAGCCGATGAAGTGCTCGGATTCCAATACTGCTCAATCTTTCACCGCGCCTGTTGAACAGCAGGTTCCAAACTTTAGTTTTTCCGATCCCATTGAAGGCATTTGAGCCACCCCTGCTTTTTTCGAGCTGCGATCGGGCTTTTTCGATACCTATCAAACATTCAGGAGAATCCCAAAAATGAACGCCCTCCAATGGCTCTACAACACTGAATCAACTTCGCAAATGAGCGCCACTACTCACGACTACATCACCAAGCAAATCCAGCGCTATCACGCCGCTGGCAGCTCTGAGCAGAAGGATGATTGCCTCTGGCGCATCGCCAGTGCTGCCGACTTGCTACCGCCAGACGTGCAGAGCATCACCGATGAGAACCGCCAGTTCGTCACCGACTGGATTAGCGGATTTGAAACTACTCTCGCCAGCGACAGTGTTCAGTCACTGAACATCGAAGCCGAGATTCATTAGTTGGGGGAGCGATCGCCCACGCCTGGACAGCTCAGCGATCGCCCCCGTTCACTCCCACCATTACGTAAGGAGCTTTACTCATAATGGCTCAAGTATTCGCAACTGCTCAGGTAGCAGAGCTTTTGAGCGTTTCTCCAGACACGATTCGCACCCGAAAAAGCAGAGATTCTGCCAAGTTTTCAGAGGGTGAGCATTTTGTTAAACGAGGCAATGAAACACTTTGGACCCAGGCGGGTGTAGAACTGCTGGCAGAGACACTCGGCAAGGAAGCACCATTTCCAGTAGTCGGCAGCCCGATCGCCCCCGTCCTGGTTTCAGCAGTGGATGAACTGGCCTGGGCGTACCTGGAGCAGCAGCTCCCAGCGCAAATCAAAAACAGGGCTTACCAAATCCTCCAACATCCGAATGCGGAAGACTTGCAGCGCCTGAAGCACATTCTTGAGCAGGTTGGGCTGCTGCTTGACCTAACGACTGTAGAGCGGGCATTTCAGGCTGTACAGAGCGACGTGAAGCGGTTGGAGGGAGCGGCATGAGCACCACAACCAACCTCTTTCCGGTTTCCGAGTTCACAACGTGCCCGCAGGCCAAAAAGCTTGTTGAACGCTATGGCGACGGCTCTCCTGATGGGATGCAGGGTTGCGACCAGGCCGCGCTCTTGTTGGTGCTCGCAGCCTTCGTTTATCGGCACTTTGCCAAACTCAGCACCAGCATTCAGGACGCTGCGGAGCAGGCAATTCCTGAGAACGCAGATCGAACCAGTGATGAGATGCCGGATGTCCTGGAAATGCTGGATGGCATTCAGGTCGGTGACGCCGTTGGCCTGATTCAGTTTCTGGTGCAGGAGGAGTAATTGTGAGCTTTTTCACCCACCCCCGCAACGGGCCTGCATTAGTCCCTCTACAAAAAGAACCAATGAACCAAGTATATTCGACCCCACAAGTCGCTGACCTCCTGGGCGTCCAGTCCTCAACGATTCGCAGCACCAAGTCGCGCAAGGGCGATCAATTCCAATCACGAGTGCATTTCATTAAGGACGGCCAGGAGACGCTCTGGACAGACGCAGGCGTTGAGCTGTTGCGCCAGATCCTCAAGCTCGAAGCACCAGCTCCAGCGCTGGAGGGTGTTGCAACACCAGGACTGAACCTCAATAGCCTCAGCGATGCGATCGCTTGGCAGGTGATTGAGCAGGCGTTACCGCAGCAGGTAGCGGCAACGGTGCAGCGCATTTTGACGACTCCCACTGAGGAAGAGTTGCCACGCCTCCAGGCGTTTTTGGAGCGGTTGCACCTCTACATGGATCTCCACGCAGTCCGTGGTGTGTTCCAGCAATTCAACCAGGACGTAGCTCAACTGCGGGGGGCTTCGGATCAATAGAAGCCTTCTATTCCTTCAATTGAAGGCTTCTATTTTTTCGGGCTTCAATTTTCTTCTATTTTTTCAATTGAAAGCTTCAATCCCCACCCAGTGGGCGATAGAAGGAATTGATCAATATTGATCAATTGATCAATTGAAGGCCAATAGAAGCCCAAAACACACAGGTTCTGTTCAATTGATCAATTTTCTATCCTTTCAGGAGGACAGCAGGATGCAAAACATTTCGCACCAGCAGTCGAACATGCAGCGAGTTATGAAGCTTGGCACCCTTCGGTGGGTGAGCTTCGGACTGGGGGCAAGTGTGGTTTTGGCCGCATGGCCATCCATCCAGTACAAATATGGCCAGCACATGATCGCTTCGGCCAAGCGTGATCAACTGGCCTATAACGCCAGCGTCAACCAGACCTGGGCTATGACGCAACGCGCAACATCTGATGTATTCAAAGAGCACGGTGTAGTTGAGGCCAGTCAGTTCGTGTTGCAGGGGTACACGTACAGTCCTGGAAACTTGCCACCCAGAGATTTCATGGCAACAGTCAATCCCAATCAGCGCACCCGCATCTTCGACCAGGGCGGCGTCTGCGTTGGGGAGGCTTATCAGGGGTTGTTTTACCTGGTCGGGTCAGACCCGAACGTATGCAAATCGGAGAACCCCGGATGAGGGTCGTTTTCTGCCTTATTTGTCTGGCGTTCGCTTTCGTTATACAGATGATGGAGTGTTGCAGATGGAACTAAGTGATGCACAATTACTCGCCGCTCGTGACTGGCTCATAAAGTGTCTCCCCTGGCAGAATAAGACTGCTGAGGAAATCAGAAACTCTTCTGATCAGCAGATTGAGTGGTTCGTGCAGCAGAACTACCAGGGAGGAATCCCTGCCTTTCGTAATCAATGCAATTCAGAATGCTTTTACGAACAAGCTGAAATCCAGGTGCGAATGGGGAAGCGCCCCCGGCGCTACTGCACACCAATCGAGTTCCGGCGCAACAACATTCCGGTTGTTGAGGTGGTGCTGGGCGATCGCCATACGGCCTTCCTGATAGTGGACACCGGGTGCAGCACTGTTGCGCTCACCAGAGAGCAGATAGGTGGTGTTCGGAAGCGGCAGGTTGGCTTCACTGATGTGCAAACCGCCAACGGTTTGGTGCGCTGTAAGCGCTTCGAGCTTGAATCAATATCTGTTGGTTGTCTTACAGTTTGGAATGTGGAAGTCAACCTTCTGCCTGAAGGTAATGATGGCTTTGGTTTACTAGGCCATAGCTTCTGGGGCGATCGCACTGTTGCTATCCACGAACACACCATCGAAATCATTGAGCGCCTATCCGGCGCTGCAACGCCCAGCGTTGCAACTGCTGCGCGAGCCGATTCACCAGGCGTTGGAGCGGGTGATGACCTGGACCATCTGCGGCAGGCGATCGCTCAGATCTCAAAACGCCCTTATCGAGTCGTCCGCAATTCTGGCTGGGGGAATGGAAGCCTATACAACTTGGACGAGGATGGCCTCAAGGGTGTCCATCTGGTCAGTTCAACCTTTGATGAGGTTTTGGATTTTGTTCGTGAGCAGGAAAAGGCCACGAACAATCCAACCTACAACAATGGGACACGTCCACCAACCGAACTGGAGAAGCTGCGTTATCAGGTCAGGCAAAAATCTCAACAGTGGGCCAGGGTCAATGGTCAGAATGAATCAACTCAGCGGTGGGTTGTTGACTGGACAGGCAACGGGGCAAGCGGCAAGTTCACCGTGACCAGGGTGGGTGCCTCTATTCCGATGTTGACCGATGCCACCGCTGAAGAGGTACTGACAGCGATCGACCAGGCGGAAACCCAGGAGTTGAGTCGAGAAACTTTGCTCGACTCAATGATCGATGGACTGAAGAAGATCTCACCAGACTTCTCTGGTGAGGTGGATTGGACGCCGGAGGAAGGGTATCACGTCCGGTTGTTTACCTCTGGTGGTGGCACTCGGTCTTTCAAGGGCACCTACGAACAAGTTGTCAATAACGTTAGGGAGTTTTACGGAACAATGGCAATCTACAACGGCAAAGGTGTTGGTAAAAGGGAAACCGTGAATGGCTCCAACTCAACCAATCAAACCGAGAACAATGGTCGCAATCCTTCAGACGATCGCACCCATCGTCGGCTGAAGGCCACCGAAAAACGCAGGAGGGAACGCGAGAGTGCCACCCCTCCCAGGTATCAGCCACCGGATCAGTCCCGGCCCGTGGAGCTGTTTGGAAAGCTGGCATTCTGGGTGGGCACAATCTGCCAGATCATCTGGATGAGCTTCAAACCCCCCTACAACACGATTTACCTGGGAGCAGGTTTTCTGTATTGCCTGGGTTTGGCAATTGAGAACTATGTCACCGCAGTCCCATCAATGGCCACTTTCAAATTCATGCCCAAACCGGGCATTGATGACGGGGCCAACCTGGTGATGCTGGGTGCGCTACTGTTCAATCCAAATGCCCTGGTGATGGCATTCGTTGCCTTTTCTGTCCAGGCAGTCGAAATCGCTTCACTCAACACAATGACCATGAGCGAGAAACAAATCCGCTACAAGGAAGCGGAGAAGTTTGAGACGCCAAATCCCAAGCCTGGTGCCACCTACATGGCGAAGCACTACGCCAAAGCGATCGCCAACCACGGTTGGGGACGCCACATAAAAATCTTGGCGTTTACCGCACTGTTCTGGGCGATTGATGCAGTTGCCGCCCACAACCAATATCCCTGGCTGGATCAGGTAGGTGGAGCGGCATTTATGGGCACACCTGCGGCCAACTCTACGATGCTGCACTTCCTCTGGTTCTGTGCCTCCGTTGCAGGCGCGGAAGCCTTTGGGGTGTGGATGGGCCGCAGCTATCCCGGATTCCGCATCACCCTACCGCATCTCTTCCGAAAGTCGGGCGTCAAGGCTCCCACGCTTGACTAAAACAGCACCATCAGAACCATCAGGGCAAAGCGATGAGCATCAATACCATCCCCACTATTCAAGATCCGCCCCCGATTCAAATGACACCTGACGAGAACTGGAAGGATACTTTCCTGGAGTTGCTGGAGGATGACCCAGCGCAGGCGATCGCGTTCCGGCGACAGATGCTGGAGCATCGTGCCCTCTCCATTCGGGGAGGGTGCGATAGCACCAAAGCCTCCGGTCTGGGTGTCTCTGCATTCTCAGTCGCTCTGTCAGCGTTCGCTGGCCCGATGGCTCTCATTGGTGTTCTCGGTGGCATATCCGTCTGGGCTGCGGCCACCGTCATCGATAAACAGATCACTAATCGGTGGTCCGCCATTCCCTTCTTCAGGGGTGATGCTGGCCGTCGCCTTCAGGCTGTCGGCGCGAAGCTGCACGGTGAAGAGGATGCCGTTCAGATTGAGGATGAATCGGTCATCAGTCGTCTGGCTCGCTACCTGGAAGCGGAACTGGAGGCAGAATACACCCTGCTGGCATTTGAAGATGAAAGCCTGCTGGCCATGCTGCTGGATATCCAGTGGGAACGACGGGAGCAGGCATACATCTTCATCGTCAACCATGTCCGAAAGTCTCATGAGTTGCCGACGATGGAGCAGGTGCGCAACCATGTGCGGCGGGATGAGCCACGGTATTCCCAGCCTCCGGCTTATGCCACCATTGAGGGCCGGGTAGAACCTGCGCTTCCGGGCACTGGCTGGCTACCTCAGATCCCTGGCGGGGGATTGCAGGGCGGCAGGTTCTTCGGCAATGAAATACCTGCACCACCTACGCATATTCCGCAGCCGCAGCCTGGGGTCAGCTTCTCGCCCCAGGACATGGTGAATGATCTGGTGTCTGCGCTGGAGAACCTGGGCACCGCCCAGACTGCTGTGGAATGGTTTGACCTATTACAACTCAAGGACATTGATCAGTTCCCCATTTTTGGGTGCATCGCCGACCAGGGTGGCGGCAAGAGCCGCCTCGTCAAATATCTTGCACGGTACGTTCTGTTCGATGGCAATGCCCCTGCTGATGGTGTCGTGCTGGACAGCTACGGTAGACCTGAAGAGTGGGACGGTTACAAAATTGTCCCGACCTATGGCGAAATGTCTGAACAGATGGCCGCTGATATTGAGGCGATCACAGGGGAGGGGCCGGAGTCTCGCCAGAGCCAGTACCGTGCAGGGCAGGCTGTCTTCCCCGGCCTGTTTCGGGTGCTGGAAGAAGCCAGTTTTACAATCCCTGCCATCCTCGGCCAGGGACAGAAGCAGGCCAAACTCCTGGACACCTGGATCAATATGTTCGGGTCGCTGACCCGGAAGGCTAACGCTCGACTGTGCATCGTCTCCGTTGACCTGGTGGCAAAAATGCTTGGCATGAGTGCCGATCGCCGGGATGGGATGCTCATCCTGTTCCCCGGCATCGGTGGCATTCAGAAGGCGTTCGCTGATGAAAAGATGCTCAAGTTGGGCGCGAAGGACCAGGAGCATCTGCGCAAAGCCATCGTTGAGCTGCTGAAGACCGACGCTGATATTCAGGCTGGGAAGGCTTACCCGGCGATCGCTTACTGGCGTACCCGCTGGTTTTGCGTGAAGATTCCGATGCTGGATGCTGCTGGCAACCCGGCAGGGATGCAGCCGCCCCCGCCTGAACCGTCTGCACCAGAGCCGCCTGTACAAGATGACCCAGTTGCTAGGCTGAGACGATTTCAAGAGTATTGCGCGAAGGTGCCAAATGCCTTCGAGTTCTTGCAGTGGCTGACGCGATCGCAGGCTGGCAATGCTGGCCTGCAAGGGTGGGCAAAGGTGGACGCACTGCGGCAGGGATGGGGTCAGATTCCCGATAAGCTCAACTTCCAGATGTTTCTGGAAGACCTGGGCAGTGTGCTGAGGATTGGGCAGTTTTCACATGAGGGCAACTACTGGCGGATGCACCGGGATGGCAGCGCACCCACCCAGGAGCGATCGCCCGAAACTCCGTCGGCACCTGCACCAGCCCCAAAGCTGTCGGCCCTCGCCCAAAAGATTCTGGAGTATTACCAGAGCAAAAACTGGTGGGGGAGGGAGTTATCGGCCAGCGAAGTGAAGCAATATATCCTCCGCACCGAGGACATCGACACGGCATCAATTCGCAATCTGTTCCGCGAATTAGCACAAGCCGGATGCGGCAAAACCTTCGGTGATGGTATCACGCTTCGGTGGGTGCTGCGCGGCAATTCACCTACTAAAGCTGAGTGGTAGACATGACTTGTGGCATTTACAAAATCACTTGTCTGAAGAATGGCCAGTGCTACATCGGGCAGGCCAAAGACGTTCGTGTTCGATGGGACCAGCATATTCGTGATCTCGAACGCGGAAGGCACTGCTGCGACGGCCTCCAACGCGACTGGAGGAAGTATGGCATAAACTCCTTTGCACTGGAAGTGATTGAGGAGTGCCCGCAGCATGAATTGGATGAGGCCGAAGCCTATTGGATTCAGGAACTGGGCGACTACAATGAACAGCGCCCGAAACCCAAGACCAACCAGAATCGGCGCGGCACCTACCGCTATGACTTTGAGCGGGGAGTTGATACTCCATCATTCTGGGGGCAACTCGTGGGTGCGATCGTAATCGGGGGATGCCTTTATGCGTTGCTCAGAACTCTTTACCCAGGCTTCTCTCTGGGAATCCCCAGGGCAAATCAGCCTCAATCTTCATCGATTTTAGACCTGCGAGCCAGTCGCTATATTGACCAATCAAGCCCCCAGGCTCAAGAGCCGCGCCCAACATCAGAACCCCAAGCCAACGCAAAATTCTTGTGTAACTATCCCGCCAATTCCACAAGAAGTTACACAAGAATTTGCAGAGGAAAGGAGCCACCCGCGCCGTTCAGTCGCTGAACATTAGAGGCAAATCCGACTGGAGACGATCGCTGGCCAAATGCAAGACTCTGGCATGGAAGAAGGAAAGCGGAACCGGTTCCGCTTTCCCCCTATGTTCGATCTACCTTTTACTTCTTCTTCTTAGGAGCGCGCTGCGAGAGTGCAGACCCAGCAACAGACTTACTATCCTTGCTGGTCTTGCGGCTCCGTAGCTGCTTCGAGGCTATGCTAGCCACTCGCTTGCTCGTTTTTTTATTGGACATATCTTTGCCCTTTCATATTTTGACTCCCGCATCTCGACCTTAACCCTTGCTTAAGCAGTGGCTGATGCAGAAGGAGGAGTTACCCTCCAGCACTAACCTGTCACGAAGGATCATGCAGACGGTATGCAACTCCTCTGTTGCAAACGTTCCCATCCCCTTTTGCTCGTTTGCGCTGAGTGAAGTTGAGGGTAAACGAGCAAATATCTGGTCAGGGCGATCGCCGACCGCACAATGCCGCGAGTGACAGGGTTAGTGCTATCGAGGAACCGGTTCCTTGATAGGGATGCGATCACCGGGGGCACACAATTACGGCTTTATTTGATCGAAGTAAGGTAGCAAACTCTCAAGCCGCCGATGTCCAGTTCTCCGTTGAATTTGCACTGGAGAATAGCCCTTTGCTCTCAATTTGGTAATGTAGGTGCGCCGGAAGCTGTGGGTGCTCACCCCTTCTAATCCAATGCGATCGCACGCCGCCTGCAATATCAAATCTGCATTTGCGCGAGTAAGGTGGCCTGCTTTCGTGCCCCGACGACCTGGGAAGAGATAGCCTTGCTCCGGCATTACATCCCCCTCCCCTCCCTCCCTGTACTCCTCCAGGAAGACTTGCAGCGATGGAATGATGGGGACTTGGCGAGTGCTTCCCTTGCCTTTCACAATCGCTTTGGGGAAGGTAACAGCCCCTCCGCCCAAGTCTTCCACTCGCAGTTGCAGCGCCTCACTAATGCGGCAGCCGCAGAACAAGCAGATTGCAAACAGAGCGCGATCGCGCCGCCGCTGAAAACCCTCTTCAAACAACTGGGAGAGTTCATCGTCGGTAAGGATTTTTGCCTGACCATGACCCCCGACCTTTTTTGAGTCCTCTAGATCTCCCAGGTCGATGTCGAAATTGACGGCCATACTCCCACCAGTGAAAACTACTCAACTTCCCCCGATGGTAACTTGACGAAACTGGATTTTGTCAAGTCGAGGCATCAAAACCTTGAAATTCCGTATCCCAAGTAGGGAGAAGCCCCAGCAAGAAGGGAAATTTAGATTTGCTTATCAATCACGATCGCACCAAACCCTTGTTCTACCGTTGATTGCACCCGATTGATAAGTTTGACTTACGTGGTATGCGCTGTAAGCGGGGAGGCTTCTAAAAATCATTGACATCCAGGCTACGCTTGTGTAAGCAGCGCAAACTACACAAGACAATGAGCAGGAAATCTAATCTTTCGTGCCGACTCGATCCAACCCTGCTGAAAAAGCTTCAGAAGTTGGCAGGGGAAACCGGACTGACCACCTCTGACCTGACACGGGAAGCGATAGCGCTCTACCTCAGAGAAGAGGCTCCCACCGTGGGCGATCGCTTGTCCAGGGTGGAGAGAGAGCTTGAGAATCTAAAGCGCCGATTTCGGTTGTTCAGCGACTGAACGGCAAAAAGATCTTGTGTAGCGCATGAACTTATTACGCAAGAATCGAAGCGGGTGACCAAGATGAGGGAGGGGAGAGAAGCCCTCTCAAAAACAGGTAAAAAAAGGCAAAAGGGATCATTAAAAAGCCAAATAAAAAGCCCGGAATTCCCCCAAGACAAGTGCTTGAGGGAATGATCCATAGGTGGATCATTGGATCATTAATGATCCTTTTTTGCTGCCCACCACCAGCATCAGACATCTCCCCAGCCACCAGCCAGGGGAGGAGCAGGAGAAGAGGAGAGGAGTAGGGGAGAGAGGCGATCGCTGTGCAGGCTCATCACCCACATTCAAGATGAGTTTATACTTCCACAAGTCCCACGCCGGGAATATATAAATCGTATTCGACATTGGGGATGCCGATAGAATGAGCACCGCCGATCAAGTCAACCACATCATTCCGATTAAGGTAGGTCATCGCAGCAACTAACGGCAGGGAATACAGTTTTACCTACGTCTTCTCCATTGAAACTCAGACATTGGCGTGGTCTAATCATGCGTCCACAAACAAACACCTCTCTTTACTCCTTCGCCACTACAGTGTCATAGAGTCCATAATGGGTCAGTCCCGGATGGCTCTCTATGCCGGTGTAGCGGAGAGATGCGTCTTCATACCGCCGAAATGCAAAGACGGCATGGTTCATTTGCTCGGTGTTGAATACTTTGAGCTGCACGAGCAGATGGAAGTCTTTGACCGTAAGGCCGGTGACAGCCAGGAACAAATCCGGTTCGAGCTTGGTAATCACATCCTGAAGCGTGTTCTCCCGGAAGTCAGTCAGGTACATGAATGCCGGGATGCGTGTGGCAAACTTAATCAGTTTTTCCTGAATCTGTTTGCGCTTGGACTTGTATTCCCTTTCCTCGTCGCTGAGTTCCTTCTTCTCTTTGGCCGTTAGCCCCTTTTCCTTGGCTTTGCTCTTGAGTCCCTTTACCTTCTCGCTCTTATTAATGATCGTCTCGATAATGTTGTCACCAAGCGCACGCCAACCTTCAATGCGCTCTACAGCTGCCATTGCATCGGGGTTATCCAGAATACGACGCAGGGTTTCGTTGTCCACATTCACGAGCAGCGCACTTTCCCATTTGCGCGCCAGCAACGTGGCAGAGGTACCCGCCATTGCAATATCGAGAATGCCGCCCGCATCAATCTGTGTCATGTTCGCGCCGTCGTAGGCCAGTACGGGCAAGAACGACACGAGATCCTTGACCGCACTTTCCGGGTTCGGCTCATTGGGCGATAGGCCAATTCCATACTCCGAGAGCTGCCGCAGTGCGCGGGTGGGAGCAAAGTCAAACACGAAGCAGACGGGTTTGAGGATTTCCTCCTGGTTGGGGTTGTCGCCATTGGGGTTCTTGATTGACCACGGCGACTGTACGCGGAATGCGGCCTGGAAATAGGTCTCCGGGGACTTAAGGTTGCGCAGCATGAGGATGGAAGACCACTGGGGCACAGTCACGCCAGTGGTGAGCTTGCCGCAGGACAGGGTGATCGTCTGGGTGTCGAATCCGCTCCCGATCGCCTTTCGCACGGGCGGCAATGCCTCCAGCCCAATACCTGCGGAGGTGCCAGCGGCGAGAATGACCTTGTAGGCGTGCCAGAAGGTGTTTTGCCTCTCGGCCAGCAAGTTCGCCATTGCGTGACAGGCCGCAACGTTGGGCAGAAACCAGAACGAGTGCTGTAGGTAGGGCAGCAGGCGGACATCCGAATAGGGGAAGGGTGGCCGCGTGCCCGTCTTCAGGTGTTCGACCGACCGAGGAGCGTACCCACCGCGAATGATGTCCAGCCACTTCTGCACGTCGTCCTTGTGCTTGAACCGCGCCGTCGCGCCCGTACCGGATGCCTCGAAGAAGGCATTGAGATCGAACTCATCGAACTCCCCGGCGCTGGCGATCGCCAGCAGCTCGTCCGGCATCTGGTAGGTCAGCAACCGCATCTGTGGCAGCGCACCGTAGGGGTTCCTTGCGCCAGGGTTGTCCGCCGCGAACTCCTCCTTTGCACGCTGCTCGTCGGTATACGTCCAGTTGAAGATCTGCTCCTCAATAAACTCGCCCGTAGACAATGCCCTGAACGGTGTGCCGGAGAGGTACAGGTATGCCTTTGTGGTGATGGGGAGGAACTCGGTTTCCGTCTCTAAAGGCTCCTGCAAATCGGCGATTCTTTCCTTCAATCGCTTGGCATCGTCGAGCTGAGCCTCCATCCGAGAGATCGCCTCTTCCTCGCCCTCAAACAGCTCCTTCGCTGACTCCCGCCATGCACCGAAGTGGTATTCGTCAAAAACGACGAGATCCCAGGATTCCTTGTGAAGCCATTCGTTCTTTGGCTTGATGTTACCTAAGGCATCACGACCAAGGAGATCCTGGAACGAGCCGAAATAGGCAACAGGCTTACTGCGATCAATCTGTGTCGGGTCGCGCCCGGAAGATTTCGAGAGGTACTGCCACCCATCAAAGTCCACATGTGACTCGAGGTCGGTTTTCCACGCATCCTCGACAGATGGCTTGAAGGTGACCACCAGCACACGCTTGGCACCCAACTTTTTGGCAAGCTGGTAAGTGGTGAAAGTTTTGCCAAAGCGCATCTTCGCGTTCCAGAGGAAGCGGGGAACGGCGTGCATGTCCTCCTTCCAGATGGAATGGAAGTAGGCGTGGGTCTTGTCCACGGCCTCGGCCTGTTCGCGGCGCATCGGGAAAGTCTCGTGGTGCGTGCCTGTGAACCGCTGACCCGTGCGCAGTTCCGTCAGTACCGTTCTTACGTCTGCGACAGTGCAGCGCATCCACTCCAGTTCAACGTTCTCGAATCCTTTTGCGACCAGTGCTGCCCGCACCTCGCGATCGGTAAAGATGCTGCCGTCATCGCGTTCGGCAGGTTCATCCAGTTCGATCCTGAAGTTCTTGATGGCAGCGGTCTTGAGCTGTTCGGCAACGCGCTGTTTCACATCACGGGTGGTCTGCCCTACCTTAAGGAGTCCCTGGTGCACCTTGTCATCAATCGAGTAGGCATAAACCCGCAGCCGCACTTCCGGCTTAGACGCGAGGATTTCGTCGATGGTCTTAGTCATCTCCCTCGCCCATTGGTCGGATCATACTGTTGATAAATGCGATCTCGTCCTTCGTGATGTCGTATTTCTTGTAAAGCATCTCGTCAGTCCAGTCGTAATCCCAGGTCTGTTGGGGAACCCATGAATATGTTGACCGCAGTGCATGTTGAGTGATCTTGCGAAGCGAAACAAGGAAACGGAAGAACCGGGTCTTGGTATAACACAGGAGACTATTCGCTTGCTTTTCATCTGCAAGTGGTCCTGCGACCAGATACGTCTGCGTACAAACTGAAGCAGGCGAAGCCACGATTGAAGGCCCAAGAACCAGTGCAGGAATTGCGCCCCGCTCACCGTAAGCCTCTGGGAGAAGCACCTTCCATGAATCGATAAGATGCGCGTTCTTCTTGATTCCAGATCGAGCGGTGTGCGCTACTATGCGCCGTCCTCGATCTGTGAGGTAAAGGGCAACTGATCCCTGAAAAGGCTCGTCTTTATAATCGGAGAAATTCGTTGCTAACCCAAACGGAGTATCCCCGCTGATCACCGCGTCCATTGTCGGTTCGCGAAGAGACTGAACCCGTTCGAGAATACTCAGGGCGCGATGGTCTCGAATGAAAATGTCTTGCGCGCCAAGATTTCTTGTAATTGTCGGGCGGCGCTCCTCCCCTTGGAATAGGGTGTATTGTGCATCACCTTTGTACTCCCGGTTCCAGAGGAAATAGCCAACCCCACCCTCAAAATCTACGCCAGGAAAGGCTGTTGACATCTTCGTGTAGTCAACAAAATGGCTGATGTGACGGTCATTAAGCATGGTCCTGCGGAATTCGTCCATGCCGCGCCCACCTGCTATCCAACGCGAAGGGATAACCATGCTGAGGTATCGTGGTTCCAATTGCCTCGCCTGCTCCACAAATAAGTGATAAATAGATGAGTCGCTTGAACCACCTGCCCCTCCCTTCATCTGATATGGGGGATTCCCAATGATTACGTCGAATTGCATATTGCCTCCAAATATCTCGGCTAGCCAATTTTTGATATCGTCGGTGTGAACAAATGCGTAGGCATGAGTTTCAAGCCCTTCGCCACGATCCAAGATTGCTTTTGGTGCACCGCAGAACTTGCACTTGGTTTTAACCCACGTATGCTCGGTACGAGCGAACCAAATATTGCCCTCATCACTCGAAAAGGACTTGGCAATGGAATGCTCCCCGTTGGCGTGCTTTGAGCAATACACACTCCGTCGCGCCAACAGACTGGTAAGGTGAGTGATACCGATGCCGAACACCTGCTTGGTGACAATGTGGTTCACGCGCTCCTGAATGTCTGGGATCTCCGCCTCTAAACCCTTGGTGAGGCGGCGAGTGATTTCGCGTAGGAAAACCCCTGATTTTGTGCAGGGGTCGAGGAACCGCACCGTCTTGTCTGCCCAGAGATTAGCCCCGTCATGATCCGCCGCCCACGCCTCCGCCACTGTATCCAACATCCGGTTGGCAAACTCTGGTGGTGTAAACACCTCGTCGTTCGATAAGTTCGCAATGCAGGTCAACACATCCGGGTTACGTCCATGCAGGGCAAAACCAGCTTGAGTGCTCATCGGGTGGCCTCCCGCAGATCGCCCAGATCGGCAGCAGCGAGTTCCCGCACCGTCAGCGGCGGGTAGGTCTTCGTCGGGGTAAAAATCTCATGCTTGCCCAGGTGTGCAAAAAGTGGGTTCTCCACGCTAAACGTCGAAGACAGCGTGAGCGTATCCAAACGGAAATCGCGCCGCTGGAACTTGCCCTTGCCTAAATAGCCCCACTCGGAAAAGATTATCAACTGGCTGTCGTGGGTGCGCATTGCCAAAGCATCGCCGTGTACGAGATTCTGAGACAGCACGTAGGACGCCGCCCGATAGAGATCATCCGATTCATCCAGATTCAGGTATTCAGCGAAAATCTCCAGCACATTAGCGCGGCATTCGGCAATATTGTCCGCTAACAGCTCGATTCCATAGATACACATTAGCCCCAGCAGCCCATAGTGCCGCCGCTCAAAGTCCGATCTGCCATACTTCAGCTCCACTGCCGCCAGCTTGCGCCGCACAATCTGCACCAGGAAATTGCCGCTGCCGCAAGCAGGTTCTAAGAAGCGGGAGTCAATGCGCTCCGTCTCATCCTTCACCAGGTCGAGCATCGCCTCAACCATCCACGCTGGAGTGAACACCTCCCCGTGGTCGGCAACACGTTGTTTGGATTTGACATAGTTCATGGGCTGGTACATTCCGGGCAATGCTTCCTTGTGGTCTTTGCGAGCTAACGTTGAGCAGCAATCACGGCCAGTTCTCCAATGTCGTGATTCCTGGCTCACCATTTTCCTTCTGAGCTAAAGGTAATTCTGACTGCTCAACGGTTGTTGTACCGTTACCATTGTGCTTGCGTTCCCGAACCAATCTCCGTCTCCCAAGGCATCTAAGCTAATCCACTCTAATACAACCTTTTTCCAGTGGAAAGATTGCAATAGCAAACTTTGACATTCTTTGCTAATAGCAGCAAAATTAGAGGTAGTCCTGTCGTTACCTTGCAGGCTCTACCTATGAACGTCTCCCTTACGCCAGAACTCGAACAGTTCGTCCATCAAAAGGTCGAGAGCGGTCGCTACCTGTCTGCCAGTGAGGTCGTGAGGGAAGCCTTACGTCTACTGGAGGAGCGCGATCGCCTTCGCGAGCTGCGTCTTGAAACCCTTCGTAGGGAGATTGCGGTTGGCATTAGGCAGAGCGATCGCGGGGAAGTATTTGACGGAGAAGAGGTCATTCAGGAACTCTTAGGAGAGATTGACCAGGCTCGCCAAACTCAGTAATGAAGAAACGCTTCACTTTTAGTGCCCAAGCGCGACAGGACCTCAAAGACATCAAGAATTACATCGCCCGTGACAGCCTAGATCGGGCAGAAGAATTTCTGTTGGCGATCGCTGAGCGCTTCCAGAAGCTGGCCAACTTTCCTGGCATGGGACGGAGCTATGAGGAATTATTTCCTAACCTAAGAGGCTTCCCTGTCGGCAACTACATCATTTTCTACCGCCCAAATGAAAAGGGAATTTCGATCGAACGTATCCTTAGTGGCTATCGGGACTTAGACACCCTCTTTTCAGACGAGCAGAATAACTGAAGGAATCGCCAACAGGAAGCAATCGCCCGGTACCTAGGCGAAGAGTCCCGCACGGTAGGGGACAGGCTGACCAGGCTGGAGTGGCAGGTGGATCTACCTCGGAATCGTTTGCGGCTACTCAGTGCAGGGTAGAGGGGCAGCGCAGCTAATCCTCGCACTCATTATTCTAAGTAGACCTCATTTAATCCCAAAAAGGTCTAATACCTTGTTAGGATTTCACCATTAGATGTGAGGGCGAAATGCTGACAGTCGCTATTTGGAATCTGAAGGGTGGCACATCAAAATCAACCACTGCTATTAACCTGGGCGCTGCCCTGGCAAAAACTCATCGGGTGCTGCTGATTGACCTCGACGGACAGCGAACGATGTCCTTTGGTTTGGGCCTCGACGGCAGCGAGCCAACAGCACTTGATTGGCTAACCCAGGATGAGGCGATCGCGCCACAAGTCACACAGTCGAAAAACCTGTTTGTCATTCCCGGCGATATTGGGATGTTTCGCCTCACATCGGATGATGATTTATTCCCAAAATCCCTTAAAGGTATTAGACCATTAGAGCATGATGTGGTAATGCTCGATTGCCCTCCCAATCTGGGTTTTGTTTCAGTGCAGGCCATCCTTGCAGCAGATAGAGTGCTGCTGCCCACGCTGCCAGAACCAGCCGCCTTAAAAGGGTTGAGTGAGGCAATCGCCCTCATCAGGGACGACAGCCCCGATAAGCCTATCGACGTGCTGCGGAGCAGATACAAACGCAACTTGGTGCTTACCAGGGAGGCTGATGACCTTCTGGTAACAGGAGCATCGGATCTCGGCTATCACCTGCTCTACACAGCTATTCCCGAAAACATCACGGTGGCAGAGTCGATCGCTCAACAGAAGCCCGTTCTGGAGTACGCGCCGTCGAGCAGCGGAGCTATCGCCTATAAGTCGCTGGGGAAAGAAGTCGTCAAACTGTGGGGTCTGAAAAAATGAGCCAGAAAAGAATGGGGGGACTGGGGTTGAGAGATTTTGGGGGAAAGCCTACTCCTGCACCAGCGCCCGCTGCAACACCACCCCAGCAGGAGTCTATTCAACCACCTCCCCCAACTGCCCCAGCGCCGGAGGCAACACCCCAACCCTCGACAGAGAAACCCGCTGCCAAAAAACGAACCCAGAAGCAAAAGGAGCGTTTAGTGACTGTGAATATCAAAATTCTCGAATCACAGCAGGAGTGGCTCGCTGATACGGCAAAACAGGTGAGGCAGAACAACGATGCCCCGGTACCAGCAAGCGATCGCGTCTACCCTCAGCACCTCATTCAGACGGCAGTAGAGCTGCTCAAGGCTACAGACGTAAACTGGGATGAGATTCGCAGTATTCAGGACTTGAGAAAAGCTCTAAACCTATAAATTCTTAATAGCTTTTGCCTATTAAGGTTTTAAGTCTATAAATCATTAAGGTCTAATACCTTTATGGGAATATACAATAGTACCTAACAGTTAGGTACTAAGAGAAATGCACATCGTTACCAAAACTATTAAGGGGCGCGATTATTGGTATCTAGCTTGGAATGAGAAGTGCGACGGGCAGTGGAGAAAAAGGCATCGCTACCTTGCGAATTCCGAGGCCGCTGCCCGCTGCAAAATCAAGGAACTGGTCAAGGAAGGTGAACTGAGCAAGTTTGAGGGAGATCACCTGCTGAGGCAGCTCAACGGTGCTCCTGAATTGGATGTGCTGGAGGCAGCACAGCGAAGGAGCAGGAGAATCGTAGCTCACCCAGATCCCTTCGAGATTCCACCGCTGCCAACCCAGAAGTACCAGTGCCTGGTCGTTGACCCGCCGTGGAAATACGAGTTGCGGGCCAACGATAAAACCCATCGCAATCGGATTCCTTACCCACCCATGGAAACGGAGGAGATTCTTGCACTGCCCGTTCTTGAACTGTGCGATCGCACCGGCGCGGTGTTATGGCTCTGGACCACCAACAACTTCATGGCGGAAGCTTACAACTGCATTAAACGGTGGGGGATGTCACCCAAGACGATTCTCACCTGGGTCAAAACCACCAAGGCAGGCGGCGTTCATATTGGCGTGGGGCACTGGCTCAGGAACGCGACAGAGCACTGCATTATTGCCACCAGGGGCGAGGCCCGCAGCTTCCGACATCTCAGGACGCTCACCAATCAATCCACGGTGTTGATGGCCCCCAGGCGCGAGCACAGCAGGAAACCGGAGGTTTTTTACACCCTGGTCGAGCAGCTCTGCCCGGTAGAAAACCGACTGGAGTTATTTGCCCGCCAACGCAGGCCCGGATGGGAGAGCTGGGGAAACGAGGTCGATAAGTTCGATGCTGGGTAACGCTGGCGATCGCCCTCATCAGGGACGACGGTTGCTGCAACACTTGAGGGCTTATCCCCTGCGGCAAGGCCCACCGCACCGCAGAGCCAAAAGCCTTACCTGGCGGGCGATCGCCAGGTAAGGCTTTTGGCTCTGCGGTATGCGGTAGTACAGTGAGCGGTGCTGCAACTTATAGGAGTTGCAACACCCCACCGTTGCAGATCCTCACCCCACGGCTGGAGCGATCGCCCTCCACAGGAGCCAGTGCCACAGCCTAAACCACCACCGGCTACAGATACAGCGGCGGAGTCTACTGCGGTGACGCGATCGCCTGGACTCATCGACAATCATCATGGGCGGCGGGACTGGAGTTTGGCGATTTTTCCGCGAACAACAGTGAACTTTTCCAGCAGATCCTGCTCATCCGCCTTGAGCTTATCAAGCGCGACTTTGCATAGGCGGGTCTCGCTCTCTCCAGCAGCCTTAAGCTTATCGGCAAGATGGGGGTAGGCTCGCAGCAAGGTCCCCTGCTTGGTCAAGTTGAACTCTGGGTGACTGAATCCTTCTCCCTGCGCAAAATACTTGGCATTCTCCCGCAGAAATTGGTTTTCATCGAACAAGAAGTTAAAGTTACTCAAAATCGGCCTCAAGTTGGGCTGTGGTTGTTGTTTCTCGTCACCCTGAATAGCTGCATTTGGGATTGTGCATGGGGTTCGTTTCGCAGACCCCCCTTAAGACTGCCTCTGTCTCACTGACATCAGCAAAACCAAATTTGAGAAGGAAATTTTATGTACTCTTCGATGTCAATCTGCCACCCAGTACTCTGGGGCCACTCAGCAATCACCTGCATGGAAATACTTTTTCTGCCATCAGCGCGAACCTGCTGTACTCGTTGGGATTTCCCTCTAACCTTGCGAGGGTGCGCTGGCGCGGCCCAGATGTCAAGACCAAAAATGTCTTTACTCAAGCGCATGACTTCATCGCACCAAGGCCAGTCGTTATGCTCTGTAGGCTTCTCTGCTTGCAAAAGGTATTGATGAATCATTTCGTGCAGAAGAACATTCGCTTTTTCCTGCATAGGTAGGCCCAAGAGAATTTGAATGTGCAGAGTCTGACCATAAAGGTTTCCGGTACACTTACCCTTCCTTCTCCAATAGGGCAAAGTTCGGGGAAACCAGATCGGACAGGGCATCAGCATTCCTGCCCAATGTCTTTCGTTGAATTGCAGCCATAAATCCGCAATACAGGCTCCCATCTCTCCCCATGACCAAGTCGTCAACTGGCGCATCTGCTCGAAACTCAGCGGAGAACGGTCAAAATCGACAACTTCAACGTCTGGCATGACTACATATAACTAGATGTAGTTTTATTCTATTACGCCGTCTTTTAATTATGGTACTTTTGTACTTTATTTATACTTCATTTGTACTTTATTTCCCAATCCGCCAGCCCCCCACTTCTTCCCGCTGGATCCGCTTTGCCCGTTTGCCCTGGCGCGACTTCAGCACGTTTTCGCAGAACCGCAGTACTCGGAGCCGATCGTCCTCAGACATTCGGTTCAGCAGGGCATTGACTTGAGCGAGGATCGGCTGCTGCTGATGGCTTATGCTGCTTGTCGCTCCGGGTGAGGTGGTTTTTCCTGCTGGCCGCTCAACATCTGCTGAGCCTGCCTCAGTAGGACGCTGCGATCGGCCTCGCTGAGCTTCAGGGCGACGGCCAGCAGGCTGTGAAGGTTGGGGCACTTCGAGTTCATGCAGCAGCCCTCCGGAGTGAGTCTACAAGCGCCCAGATGTCGCGCAGGATGAGGAAGAGATTCTCTGCATCTGCGGTATCCCACATCTCGCACAGGTCTGCTTTAACCTCTGGCGACAAGAACCTCCATTCGGTAACCAGGTGAGGCAGCACTTCTACAGCGGGCCTGCTGGTTGCCATCGAGATCGCCGTTCCATGCTCCTCTAGGTCAGGAACTTGCTGGGGCTGAAACTCCCCTCTTTGTATGGCAAAGGTAATTACAGTCCTTAGCGCATCCCAGTCTGGGACCGATCCACCCCCCTGGTAAAAGTCACTTTCTTGGGGGGGTGGATCGGCCTGTGCCCGTCGGCGCACAATAGCCCTGACTCGCTCCAGATGGGCAGAATCGATGGTGTAGAAGCTCAAAACCTCCTTCCCCATGCGCCGTCTGTGCCTGATCCGTTTGATACCGCACCAGTCCAGTAAAGTGGCGATCGCCTGGAATGGCTCAACCTTGTCGATATTGCTGAATTTAAAGGCAATTTTGAACTCTCTGCTATGCCGCTGCATCGCCTGAGCGACGGGCCGCCACAGCTCCTCCCGCAGCTCCTCTATTTGGCTGCTCCAGATGTCCTGGATCAGCTTCAGTCCCCCTGATTGTGCCAGCAACCATCGGCGTAGTGCTGCTGGATTCCAATCCTGCGGAGTGGTAGGACTTTTTTCGATAGACCTGGCGCTGCGCTCCAGCGCCGCTGCTTCATCCAGTGCCGTTTCGAGGTTGATAATTTCCGTTTGGGTTTTGCCGTTGCGATCGCCAACAACTAAAGCCGCCGTCACAGTTTCCACCCGGTAAAACCGACGCAGATAGAATTTTTTCAGGCAGTTTGCTTCTGAGGGACTCAGCACTTCAGTCTGCGCTTTGCGCTCCAGCGCCGCCGCTTCGTCGTCGGATATATCTCGCTCCTTGAGCATTGCATTCATCCGCTCCTGCTCGGCTTTCTCCCGCAGTTTGCGAATTTCAGCGCCCAGCAGCTCCACATCAACTGGGGAAACCGCTGGAGGGATGAACTCTATCCGCTTACCTTCATGCTTGAGAAGCGCAACAACAGTTGAGCGCAGTGCAACCATGCCGCGATTTCTGGCGGCCTCCAGCTCTGCCAGCAGTCTAAGATGCTCAGACTCCCAATCAATGCCGTCGGCAGTTCTAGCGGTAGATGGTTTCAGCGAGAGCCGCGCTATTCGAGCAGTGGCCGTGCTGGCAGACTTGAACTCGCGCAGGAACTCACGGGCATTGGTTGCCCTTGAAATTCGACTATATGCACGCCCCTTCTTCGCCACCCAGAGTGTTCTTGGAACCATCGATCGAACGCGGTCCATCGCCTGCGCGATCGCGTCAGCAGAGATGCTCACCCCCTGGTAAATGCCCCAGACGGAATCCACCAGGTTGGTGTTCTGCTCAATACTGAAACCCTGGGTGACGCTGGGGCTGCTCAGAATCACTTTCACCCCATCTCTGACCAGCAAAGGCAGATCGTGCCCCTTAGAAGCTAAAAAACTGCGTTCTATGTCGCCGCTGCTGGTGTCCTGAGTAATGGGCAAGGATTTGATGCCCCGCTCTGTAAGCAGCCCGACCAGGGTGTTCACCAGCGCCTTGCTGTCGGAGTTGAGATAAATCACCTTGTCGTCTGGCAGCGCCTCTGCCTGCTCCAGAAACTGCGCGATCGCCTCCCGTTCGCTGCCGTCGATGATGCTGGCTTGCCAGGTCAATGGCTTGCGTTCGGAGCGCACCAGAAACGCCCGCTCCCCTCGGATGTTTTCGACAAACGCGATCGCTTCCTCTGTCAGGTCTGCATCTGCCAAAATCACCAACCGCGCAGTTTTGATTCTGCGCTCCAGCTCCGTTAGCAGCAGGGGTCTGATGCCGTCCTTATTGGCTAATCTCGACTCCAGCAGGAATCGAAGTGCGGCCACCAGCTCGTCTAGAACCAGCACATCGCACTCTACCTTCAGCACTTTCAGGAGTGATGGTGGGCATACAGAGCCGCCTTTGACTGGCTGGTTGTGTTCATTCAGCAACATGCCGTTGAAGCTGTCGCCATCATTGACGAACGCTCCGCCCCAGTTCTCCGCCTGCTCACGAGCGATCGATTGCAGGGGTGCAACCGACAGCCAGAAACGCTCCTTGATTAGCGCGTGAATGGCTTTGCTTTTGGCAGTTCCCTTGCCCCCGTACAGCGCCAAAATTCCTGCTGTAGGTAGCGAATCTGCGTACTCAATGAACTCTGAATCTCCGATATTGAGATTGGGCCTGCGACGGACCCGCCGCGCGATGTTGCGGGCTATTGCCCATTCCTCAAAGCTAACTGCTCCGTCGAGGGTCTGTTCCACCGCCGCGGCTCCATCCGCAACGCAGTAGTCATCAATGCCCTTTCCAGTGGCTCCGTCCCAGGATGCAATCTGCGCCAGACTACCAGATTGGGTCAGCAGAGCTGATAGGCCATGTATGGCGATATCCACCCGTTCGCGGGTCTCCTGCTTTGCATCCTGGTCAAACGCGAGAATAAATCGCCGCCCTGGCGCTGCGAACCGGTCCAGGTCGGGAATCAGGTGAGGAGCAGCAAGTCTTACCTTCTGTCCTGCAATCGTTTCATTGACGACGTGCCCACCATAAACGCCAGTGAGAGCGATCGCCACATAGCCCAGGCTGAGCAGGCAAAGCGCTTTTTTCCCGCCCTCCGTCAGGATTACGGGAATTTCCGGGTGTTGCTCAAGCCACTCCCAGAAGCTGCCCTCCAGTGGAATGCCGCACCCAAAGCGATCGCCAATTGTTTGCCGAATTTCTGGTGGAACTGGCGGCAGGTAGCCCCGCGCTCCAATGCCTGCGGGGTTTTCGTATTTGATCGGAGTGTCCTTTTTGGGGTCAATCCTTGGGCATTCTGGCTTCCCTTGCCAAAGCTCTCCAACTTCTTGCTGGAAAAAAGCGATCGCGCTGAAATGGTGCGGTCTGCGCGTTTCGTAGAAGCGGGAAACGTGCTGATTTAGTGCAACGTTAGGCTCCCAGAACCCAGTGTCCTCAACGACTCTGACCGCCGTATTGAATAGCGGTTGAGCGATCGCAGAACCCTCGCAAAATTCGCGCTCAATTTTCTCTGAAAAGCCGTCCAGGCGTGAATTTGAAGGGTTCACTTCTGCACCCCCTCAAACTCTGTTTCCAGATACCAGAGCCACCTGTCAATTTCTGCGGAGTGCGATCGGCTCCAGGATGCATCCAGTAAGGAATTCAGGTGATCAGGAAGTAGTGGAAGGTAATTGACTCTTCGCTTAGAATTAGTACAATCAGAGCAGCGCTCTCCGGGGGGAGAGACGAAGCCGAAAAATTCGTATACCATTTTGTCAGGACCTTGATGTCCCTCAAGGG
>JBIKWV010000138.1:0-8244 GCA_044356135.1 Elainellaceae cyanobacterium | reverse complement strand
GTCGAAGGGGAGGTGATTCTAAAGGAGGGTAAATTTACCCGCGTTGATAAGGAGGCCGCACTGGCAGAACTCGCTGCTTCATTGAACGTCCCCCGCACCCCTGAAGAAGAACGGCGCAGAGAATTGTCCAAACGGCTTTTCCCCCATGTCGAGAACTTCTACGCAGGTTGGCTGAATCAATGCGAATGTCATTCTTTTTACTGTCAGAGTTCGCGTTACTAGGGTAGAGTTGATGAAAAAGATTCAATTATTTAGACTATGTAGGATGCGTTATCGCTAGCGTAATGTATCGGTTACAAGCGATTCATTATACCGTCGCTAACGCATCCTACAATTGACTATCGCAACCGTGTCAAATCTTTGACTACGAAGCTCCCTCAGACCGTGAACATTGTTTAGCTATAGCGGTTTTCATCAGCAACAGGTACAGGAGGCATACCCCCTGCCCCCCAAGAGGACAAACCCCTCACCCGCGCGAGAAGTGCAATATCTTTCTTCATTTCGTCATCTAGCATTTAAGGAGTCAACTAATGTTTCGAGGATTTGGATTGTCTCACAGCCGTCGTCGTTTTCTGGGCATGGGAATTGCTGCGGCCCTCACCCCCACCGTACTCAACGCCTGTGCCAGTTCCACTCCCCAGGCCAGCGCCCCTGCGGCTGGTGGTAGTCCCGGTGCTGCCAGTCCCACCGGGGGAGGCACAAAGGCGATTAAGTTTTCTCACGGCAGCGGTCTCTGCAATATGCCACTGTTCTATTCCTCAGAGAAGAAGCTGTTTGAGAAGTATGGGTTTAGCGGGTCCACTGCCCTGACTCCCCTGAACGCCGACATTGCAGCCCAACTAGCCACCGGGCAGGTGGAGATGGCGGTAATCCCATTTACGAATGCGATCGCCGCCTACACCCAGGGAGCCTCCTTCCAGGTGGTTGCCGGAAGTGGCGTGCAGGGTCTGATTGTGGTGGCAAAACCGGAGATCAAGAGCTTCCAGGATCTGAAGGGTAAGAAGGTGGGGACCTTCCAGGCGGACACGCTGGACATCATCGTGTACGACTACCTGAAGAAGAACAACATGGACTACAAGGATGTCAACATGGTGTATTTCGGTGACTCCACCGAAATGCTCAACGCCTACCTGGCAGGGCAGGTCGATGCCATCAGCAGTATCGAGCCATACGCCACCAAGGCAAAAACCTCCACAAACGGCAATATTCTGGGTGATGGCATTGACATCTACGGCCAGTACTACCCCGACTGCGTGCTGGCAGCCCGCAATGAGTGGATTCAGAATGAGCCGGAGCTGGTGAAGAACGTGATTCGCACCTTCTTCGAAGCCCAGTACGAGATCGAGAGTGACTTTGAGGAAGCCGCGAAAACCACCGTTGGCAAGTACTATAAGACCGACCTTGAGAGCGTATTGCAGGCGGCGAAGGCACAGCCCCCCGGCGTGGACATCCGCGACAAGCGGGACTTCATGTATTCCCGTGCAGATAGTATGCTGGCGCTGAACTACATCAACAAGAAGCCTGATGAGAACTTTGTCAATTTCTCTCTGCTGGAGGAAGTGATCAAAGAAAGCCCTGAACTGTGGAATCGGGTTAAAGTCAAGACCACTTAACGGTTGATAGATGGGGTGTCTTTACCAGGCACCCCGCTGCCACTTTTCACATGAAGAATGCATATGCTCCCTACCCAAGCCAGCACTGACCCGTCTCAGACAGTTACTGCCAGACCACATCAGTCTCAAAGTCGCAAGAAATGGATGAAGGAAGCTGCCATCAATGTGGGGTGGTGGGTTCTGTCGATTGGCCTGTTTCTCGGCATCTGGGAACTGCTGGCCGCGATAGGCAAGGTCAACACCCTGATTCTGCCGCCGCCCCATATGTTCCTGTCAGAAATTGCCAATCAGGATCAGTTCCTCATGCCCCAAATTGGCGTCGAGCGAACCGGAGCCAACTTTGTGGCATTGACGGCGATCGTCGCCACTCTGAAACGGGTTCTGACCGGGCTAATTCTGGGGTTCGTTGCTGCCCTCATCTTTGGCTCTCTGGCAGCCTATTTCAAAATCTTTGGCAAACTTACCCTGCCAGTCGTCACGCTGCTGGCCCCGATCGCCCCGGTCGCCTGGATTCCTCTGGCAATTTTAGCCTTTGGCATTGGCGATGGCGCTGCGGTGTTTGTCGTGTTCATCGGAATTTTCTTCATCCTGAGTCTGGCCACCGTCAATAGCATCAACAAAGTTGACCAGACTTATATCAACACCGCAAGAGTATTGGGTGCCAGTCGCTTTCAGGTATTACGTTACATTATCATTCCTGCAATCATTCCCGATCTGTTTGTGATTTTGAGAATGAACCTGTTCGGAGCCTGGATGGCGGTGCTGGCGGCAGAAATGGTGGGCGTGAATACGGGACTGGGGGCGATCGTTATGGTGGGGCGACAAATGTTTAACGCCCGACTGATGTTCCTGGGCATGGCGATGATTGGGATTATCGGGTATTTGCTGGATGCGGGATTTGCCCAGATTCAAAAGCGTGTTTTGTGGTGGAAGAGCAACGCACAAATCTGACCCCCCTCAGTCCCCCCTTGCAAAGGGGGGAAGAATTGCTCCCTCCCCTTTGCAAGGGGAGGGCCGGGGTTGGGTCAAGCCAGCAGCCAATTGCTAGTAACAGGACAGAGAAATGGGAGTTATCGAGTGTAAAAACGTCACCAAGATCTGGGGAGCTGAGACTTCTGAGGAACTGCTGGCGATCGACGATGTTAGCTTCTCGGTCAAATCGGGTGAGTTTGTCGTGATCATTGGTCCCAGCGGCTGCGGAAAAAGTACTCTGCTGAGCATGATCGCCGGACTGGAAATGCCCACCTCTGGGGCAATTCTCCACAATGGAGAACCGATCACCGCCCCCAATCCCGATCGCTCCCTGATCTTTCAGCAGCCATCACTTCTCCCGTGGCTTTCTCTGATTGACAATGTGGCGCTGGGACTGACCTTCAAGGGAATGAGCAAGAAGGATCGATACTTCCGCGCCGAGCAGTTCTTGACCGAGGTCGGGCTGCGAGCTTTTGCCAAAAAGTTTCCCCATCAGCTCTCCGGCGGGATGCAGCAGCGCGCCTGTATTGCCCGCGCCCTCTGCCTGGGAGCCGACATTATTCTGATGGATGAACCGTTTGCGGCGCTGGACGTACAGACGCGCTACAACATGCAGAAATTTCTGCTGGAGATCTGGCAGGGCACCGGGAAAACCGTTGTGTTTGTGACGCACCACATCGACGAGGCCGTATTTCTGGCCGATCGCGTCATTATTCTATCGGCCCGCCCCGGTCGGCTACTGGACAGCGTTGAGATCGACATGCCCCGTCCGCGAGACGTGATCAGCCCCGAATTTGAGCACCATCGCACGATGTTTGTGAAGTACCTGCGCTCCGAGGTGAATAAGGCTTTCGCCGAGCAGGAGCTAGTGGAAATGCTGGACACGCGGATTAAGTGAGAGACATCAGGATATGCCAATACTCAAACCTTTGACCTTCCTGAAAAATCTCAGCGACGCCATTCTCAAACCGACTCCTATAGCAGAACCCGAATCCATTGAAGAAGAGGCACCTGCGATCGATATCTGGGTCTACGCTGAACCCGCCGGAGAAGAACCCAATCCCCTGAAGCGCAACGTTCTTCAGTGGCGACGGCTAATCTCTTCGGTACGAGAGCCACTGGACGAATTTCCCGGCCAGACCGTGGATGTCATCGGCTTTGTCCATCGCACCCCCAACGATGACCCCAACCAATTCACCGTGGCCCGCCACATTATTCGCTGCTGCCTAGCCGATACGGTTCCCCTGGGGCTGACTGTCCAGTGGGAAGAAGCCCCGGCAGCGGAAACCTGGGTGCGAGTGCGCGGCCAGTTCACACGAGTTATGGGGAATGCAGGGGAGAAACTGGCGATCGCCCCCACGAAGGTCGAAGTCATCCCCACCCCGCAGAAAATCTATATTAACGGCGTGTTCTAAAGGCCCAAATTTTAGAGGGCGCGGTGCTGTAGCACCGCGCCCTCTAAAATTTGGGCTTTGGTCTGTGCCTCAAGCTGTCACGATTAAATCTGCCGCTGTCAAAGCAACCCGATTCTCAAACCGCGCCACCAATATCTGAGCAACTCCCCCAATCCCATCGGCATCGAAGAACAATAACCCGGTGCTGCGGTTGTAGATGAAGCGATCGCTCCCCCTTACCGCCCGTGTCCCATAGGTGAACTGGGTCAGCCTTCCCATTGGTTGCATCAGACGGAATTCGGTGCGAGAGATCAAAAGCTGGTCTTCGCGGGGGCGGAAGTCAACTATCGTGTCCACCTCTCTGAGCGGGGAACGGTTGACCAGGAAGGCATCACGTCCGATGCCCCCGGAGAGGCGATCGCTCCCCACTCCCCCGACTAACCGATCATTGCCCGCACCGCCAATCAGTTCATCCTGTCCGGCTCCCCCCAGCAGGGTATCGTTGCCCAGACCACCATCCAAAAAGTCATTCCCTGTGCCACCGTCGAGGATATCGTTGCCGCCGAGTCCCAACAGGCGATCGCTGCCTGCACCCCTCAGCAAAGTATTGGCAACAGCGGTGCCGGAGAGGCGATCGTCACGGATGGTGCCGTTTTTAGTCGGAGGAGCAACGATGTTGAGCAGAACCGTGGCCGTGGCGGTGCCTCGCTTGCCGTCGCTGATGGTGTAGGTGAACGGGTCAACGCCGGAAGCGCCGGGAAGATAGGTGTAGGTGCCGTTCTGGTTATCGATCAGGGTGCCTCTGCCCGGTGGGGTCAGGCTGATGAGTTGCAGGGTGTCTGCGGCATCCAGGTCAGTGTCGTTGCTGAGGAGGGTGGCGGCGCTGAAGGTGAAGGGGTCACCATTTTGCAGGGTGAAGCGATCGCCCATTGCAACCGGAGCATTGTTGATATCGACGATGGTGAGCTTGAGGGGACTGCTGGCGGACAGGTTGCTGCTGTCGGTAGCGGTGATTCGGAGGTTGAGAGTTCCGGTGTGGCGATCGGTTGGAGTGCCGCTGAGTTGGCGGGTGGTGGGGTTGAAGGTAAGCCACGGGGGAAGAGGAGCGCCGTTTTCGAGGGTTGCGCTATAGGTTAAAACATCTCCGTCCGCATCGATAAAGCTGTCGGCGGGAAGGGTAAAGCTGAAAGGAAAATCCTCTGTTGCGGTTTGGGCATCCAGGGAATTGCCGAGAATGGGAGGGTGGTCGATGTTGGCGATCGTGAGGCTAAAACCGCTGCTGGCAGAAAGTCCGCCACCGTCTCTTGCGGTGACTCGAATGTTGAGAGTTCCGGTGTCGCTGTTGCCTGGAGTACCAGTAAATTGAAGAACTGAAGCGTCAAAGGTGAGCCATTGCGGCAGTGGGTTACCGTCTTCTAATGTAGCGCTGTAAATGAGTCTGTCGCCATCGATATCGCTAAAGGTATTGGCAGGAATTGTGAAGCCGAAGGATGAATTCCCAGTTGCAGTTTGAGGGGCGATCGGGTTGAGAAGAACTGGTGCGGAGTTCGGTGGTAGAACGGATATTCTAGTGCTGCCATTAATCGTTCGGGGCGCACGAAGAAAGAGTTCTGCTGCACTAACTGGTTGCCCTAAAGGAGAAGTATGAAACGCAACTGAGCGGCCATCTGGAGACAATTGGAGACCAAAGGCATCTCTTAGTGATGTCCCATCAAAATTTTGGGAAAATAGAGTGGTTTCTTTTGTGAGGCGATCGTGCAGAAAGATGTCCGCCAAACCATTCGTGTCACCCTGCACAAGAGTGCTAGCAAGCGAATAGAGCGTGATGTATCGGCCATCTGAGGATATCGATGGCAAAAGGTGGGTAGTTGGAGCATTTGCTTGTACTCCAGTGGAGCTAACAGAGACTCTAGTCGTCTCCCCTGTCTCTAAGTCATGAACAAAAACATCGGGTAAACTGTTCGTATCCCCATCCACTAATTCACTAGAGTCAGATACGAAAACAATGTACCGACCGTTTGCAGAAATATTTGGACTACGTGAATCCCCATTGACCTGCCGACCATTAGACGTGACGGAAATTCGCTTTGTTGTTCCTAACTGAAGATCACGAACAAAAATATCTGATGTGCTGTTTGTGTCTCCATCAACCAGATTACTGGCAGAAGACTGAAAGGTAGCAAAACGTCCATCATCTGAGATGCGGATGTTGCGAGAAGAGTTATTTGCTTGGGTACCATCCGAATGGGTAGAGATTCGTACTGTTTGTTTAAGAACCCGGTCGTAGACGAATACATCAGTGTGCTGATTTGTATCTCCAGGCGTGAGATCTGTGTCATCAGAGGTGAAACCGATATAGCGGCCATCTGATGTCATTGATATCTCTCTAGAGATGTTATTGCCGTTTGATGCATTACCATTTGAGATACGAATGGTTTCCCTGGCCTGTCGGTCATGCAGAAATATATCGCTTCTGCCATTCGTATCCTGATCGACTAGATTGTTTGCGTCAGACCAGAATGCAACGTATCTTCCATCTCCTGATAGAACGGGTCCTCCAGATGCCTGATTTGCCTGCTGACCATTAGAATTGACCGACACAAACTCAATTGTTTGTGTATATCGATCGTAAACATAGCTATCCATGAAAGGATTCGCATCATTGCGTAACAGGTGACTTGAAAGGGCACCAAAAGCAAGATAGCGACCGTCCGAGGAAAAGCGAGGGGTTGCACCCAGAGTGGCGATAGTATTGAGCGCTAATCGAGTCGTGACATAAGTGCCATCGGAGAAAACAAAACGGAAGCTATCTTCGGGGGAACTATCCCCATTCTGGCGATAGGTCAGTCGTCCGCTGTTGACATCCTGCTGGGTGAAGGTGCCGTTGAGGGTAAGGGGTTGGCCGTTGAGGAGAAGACTGCCGCCTCTGGGGAGTTCAAAAACGGTGAAGACCAGTTGGGTGGGATCGGTGTCCGTGTCAGTAACCCGCAGAAGATCGCTGGTAATCGTAACGGGGCTGCCCTGAGCAACGGGGATATTGGCGTTGATGGTCAGTTGGGGTGCGGCGGAGCCAGATTGGGTTTGCACAGGGTGAGCAGATAGATTTTATACAGGTCAATGCGATCGCTCAGGAATACCACTCCCAGCCTAATCTCCGTATAGAGACTTTGTTAAGGGGAGTAAATCGAGTTTACCCACTCTTGAATTTTGATAACGTTCGACCGTAATTCTACGGATGGCAAGCGGTTAACCTGAACCAGAAAAACCTCCGAGGTCTTGCCTGATTCCTCGACACTGTTCGCTACGCACTGCAAGACCTCGGAGGTTTGGTTGCAAAGGGGCGATCGCCTCAAACCAAAAAACCTTCGAGATTTTGGCCTATTTTTCGCCAGTATTCGCCGCGAGCAACAAGATCCCGGAGGTTTAGACAAGGGGCGATCGACCTACGCCACAGAACCCAAAGCGTTTGAAGTTGATGCAGGTGTCAGAATAGATAATTAAGAGCAAGCGAAAAGCGGGAATACTAAATCATGCACACTTCGCATCAACCGGGCATGGGAATCGTTACCACCACTATTCGAGTTGCCAATTTAGTCGATGAGATTCTGGCAGAACGGGGACTGCTTCCGGTTGAGCAGGTGCGCTCGATCACCCTCGAATCCGTCCTGGTAGATACGGGTGCCACTCGTCTCTGTTTACCCGCCGAAGTGATTGCCCAACTGGGGCTACCGCTGGCAGAAGAAATTGACGTAAAAACAGCCGTCGGTGTCCAAAAAGCACGATTGTTCAAACGCCTCAGCCTGACCGTTGCAGAGCGATCGGGCGAATTCACCTGCATCGAACTACCTGGGGGAGAAGACCCTTTACTGGGCTTGATTCCCCTTGAAGAGTTGGGGTTGCAGCCCGATGTGATTCGTCAGCAGTTGGTCGTGTTGCCCGATCGGGGCGACCAAACCTATCATCTAGCGTATTGATTGAGAGCGATCGCCCACTCCAGTTCCCCATTCCCCTGTTCCTGAACTTGCCGAAGGATAATCCATTCCCCCAATCCCGATCGCTTTCCAGACCGCAGCGTGTAAACTAGATGAGTGATTTTGCTCAGTGCAATCTGTGCTGCGCTCCTTAAGCAGTTGCTCCTTTGTCGCCTATGACCCTCGTTCAGGACACCTCCCGCGCCGCAACTCGCCAGCAGAAACCCAACGTTCGGACGGTTGGGCGGCAGTTTCAGGCGATCGCCGTGATGCTGGGCATTACGACGGTGTTGA